>JAFOLN010000261.1 GCA_017419325.1 Clostridia bacterium | reverse complement strand
CGGAAAATACGCGCAGCGGATTTTTTGGGGTGGTCTGAGGTCACAAAAGTACGCCCCGCCGGCAGGCGACCAAAGTCTTTAGAACCGTGGTTCTAAAAAGAAAAGTTGTTAAAGCAGAAGTGTTTGCCTTGCAAATTTGCAGTAAGCGGTTTTAAAGTCTTTTAAAAGAAGTTTCCAAAAAGAAAAGAGATTCTTCGCCGCTTCGCGCCTCAGAATGACACAGCCGGAGGCTTCCTGCGGCTTGCAGGGGAGGGCGTGACACCTCATCCGTCTGCTTCGCAGACACCTTCAGTCCGGGGCCCCCGGAAAATACGCGCAGCGGATTTTTTGGGGTGGTCTGAGGTCACAAAAGTAGGCCCCGCCGGCAGGCGAATTGGAGTTTTAGAGCCGTGGTTCTAAAAAGAAAAGCTGTTAGAGCAGAAAATAAGAGCTTGCAAATTTGCAAAAAGCAAAATTTCAAGTCGTCAGAACACCCGTTCTGAAAAAAACGCCTCGCTCCGGGTGTTGGGTGCCCGCTGGGGGGATATGCGGGATTAGGTAAGCTGGTTTTTGTTTGCAAAAACTTGCTTCCCGCGTTGCGGGAAGGCTTTCGGAGGCTTCGGAACCGTCGGTTCCGAAAAAAAGAGCCGCCTTTTTTGGCAGCTCCTATTCCCTTTCTATGAACGCCGGGAACGTAAGGTCGCGTATCGTGCCCACAAATTCCTCCGGCGGCTCCTTCATCCCGTTCTTGGCCCACTTCGAGATAACGCCGACTATGGCGAACGTATAATAATCGCTTATTACCTCATGCTGCACCTTCGTTATGGAGCCGCGCTCCAGAGGGCCCGAAAAAAGCACCGCCACCAGCTCATGGATATACTGGGTGAGATACTCCGGGAACGAGTTCTGCCCCGGGGTGTTCAGCGCATTTATATAGAAACGCTTGTTGTCCTTCATATAATTGCACAGCTTTATAAGCCCGTCGGCCCAGGAGTCCTTGTCCGTGAGTATGCCTATATACTCTATGGTCTCGGTATAATATATCCAGTTCACGAGATCGTACTTGTCGCGGAAGTGATAATAGAAGGTCTGGCGGTTCACGCCGCACTGCTGCGCGATATCGCCCACCGATATCTTTGAAAGCGGCTTATGCGCCATAAGCTCCTTTATAGCCTCCGCAAGCACCCGCTTTGTAATCTGAGAATCCGCCACAGCCTTCACCTCCCCGTGTAAATATAATTTCATTTTATAATAGGTATGTGATTTTTTCAAGTCCATATTGATGGCGCGGGCGGCGTATTTCCCGCCCTTTTTACGTATTTCCCGTCTTTTATGTTGACGCTCGGCTCCGCGGGACTTAAAATAAAAATAACAAATAAAGTCTTAGGGAGATGATTTGTATGATGACCCGCAGCGAATACATTGAGAGCTTAAGAAAGCTTAACTTAAATGTGTATATGTTCGGCGAGAAGGTCGCCTCGCCCGTGGACAACCCCGTTATACGCCCGTCGCTCAACTCCATCGCAATGAGCTACGAGCTTGCCGCCGACCCCGAGTACAGCGAGCTTATGACCGCCACCTCGAACCTCACCGGCGAGAAGATCAACCGCTTCACCCACATCCATCAGAGCGCGGACGACCTTATAAAAAAGGTCAAGATGCAGCGCCTCATGGGACAGAGGACGGCGTCCTGCTTCCAGCGCTGCGTAGGTCTCGACGCGGCCAACGCCATATATTCCACCACCTTCGAGATAGACCGCGCGAAGGGCACGAACTACTTTGAGCGCTTCAAAAAGTTCTGGACGCGCATCCAGCGGGAGGATCTCGTTGTTGACGGCGCCATGACCGACCCGAAGGGCGACCGTTCGCTTCCCCCCTCGAAGCAGTCCGACCCCGACCTTTTTCTCCATGTTGTCGAAAGACGTCCCGACGGCATCGTGGTCAGAGGCGCGAAGTTCCATCAGACGGGCATCATAAACTCCCACGAGGTCATAGTAATGCCCACCATGTCCATGAAGGAGGCCGACCGCGACTACGCCGTGGCCTTCGCCGTACCCACCGACACGAAGGGCATAACCCTCATATACGGCCGTCAGTCCTGCGACACAAGAAAGCTTGAGGAGGGCGCCGACATAGACCTGGGCAACAAAAACTTCGGCGGCCATGAGGCCATGACAATATTCGACGACGTTTTCGTACCGAACGAGCGCATATTCATGGACGGCGAGTATGAATTCTCCGGCATGATGGTTGAGCGCTTCGCGGGCTACCACCGCCAGAGCTACGGCGGCTGCAAGGTGGGCGTGGGCGACGTGCTCATCGGCGCGGCGGCGCTTGCGGCCGACTACAACGGCGCGGCAAAGGCTTCCCATATAAAGGACAAGCTCATAGAGATGGTTCACCTTAACGAAACGCTCTATTCGTCGGGCATCGCCTGCTCCTGCGAGGGAAAAAAGACGGCGTCGGGAAATTATCTTATAGATTTGCTTCTGGCGAACGTCTGCAAGCAGAACGTGACCCGCTTCCCCTATGAGATAACCCGCCTCGCGGAGGATATCGCGGGCGGCATGATGGTAACGCTGCCAAGCGAACGCGACTATAAGAACCCCGTGACCCGCAAGTATATAGAAAAATACTACCGCGGCAGCGACATCTGCTCCACCGAGGACAGAATGCGCGTAATGCGCCTTATCGAGAACATGACGCTTGGCGCGGCCGCGGTAGGCTACCGCACCGAGTCCATGCACGGCGCGGGCAGCCCCCAGGCGCAGCGCGTAATGATAGCGCGTCAGGGCAATATCGAGGCAAAGAAGGAGCTTGCTAAGAAAATAGCCGGCATAGAAAAGTAAGGCGTTAAACGAATATACGTAAAAACAGCGTAAGGCCTGTCCCGACAAAAAGTCGGGACAGGCCTTTTTAATTATTTGTAAGCGAAGCGCTGCGGGAGCGGTCACTCCAGCGTAATCTTCTTTGCGGCCGTTTTCGGTCTTCCGGTGGCAAGATCGAGCCACATGATCGTTGCGTATTTCGCGTCGCTCAATATTACTCCTTTCTTCAATTCGGGGCCGGTGAAAAATTTCGAACGCAGGTACCGTCCGCTTGCGTCGTAGGAGGCCACGATAAGCGGACAGGCAGGAGTGACTCTGCTGTATGTCTGAATGGATCTCTCCGCCGGGTAATACGCGTATACCTTACCCACGGTCACGGCGCAGACGGCGGTCTTTGCCCCGTCCACCGTCTTTGCGGTTATGACGGCGGTGCCTTCGGACTTGCCGGTGACAGCGCCGTAGCTGTCCACCGATGCGACCGAAGGTTTATTGCTCTCCCAGGTCACAAGCTTGTTGGTGGCGCCGGTCGGCTTGATTACGGGCGTAATCGTCTGCTTCTCCCCAACGCCGAGGCTCAGCTCGTCCGGATCAAGAGTGATTCCGGTTACGTATACGGGCTTTATTACGGTTACCTTGCAGACAGCCGTTTTTTCGCCGTCGTCGGTAGTTACGGTGATATTGGCAGTGCCCAGCGCCTGCGCCGTTACGGTCCCTTTATATACGGTCGCGACGGAATTGTCGGAGCTCTTCCACGTCACGCCCGTGAACGTGGCGTTCGACGGGCTTACGGTGGCACTCAGCACGGCCTGATTCATGGGATACTGACCGAGAACAAGCGTAAGCTCCGTCTTGTCGAGCTTTACGCTTTTTACGTGGACCTGCGGCTTCACCGTAACGGTGCAGGACGCGCTCTTTCCCCCGTCCGCGGTGGTGACGGTTATCGTCGCCTTGCCGTCGGACACGGCCGTAACCTCGCCCGCGCCGTTTACCGCGACCACGGCGGGATTTGAGCTTTTCCACGTTACAAGCTTGTTCGATGCGTTCGACGGGCTTACCGTGGCGGTCAGAGTACCGCTTCCGTTAAAGGGAAGGGTCATCGTCGTCTTATCAAGCTTCACGCCGGTTACGTGCACGGCGGCGGTGACGGTGACCTTGCATTCGGCGGTCTTGTTGCTGCCGTCCTTTGCCTTTACGGTAATCGTGGCGCTGCCCTTTGAAACGGCGGTCACCTTACCGTCGGCGGAAACCGTTGCCACGGCGGGATTGGAGCTCTGCCACGAAACGGTCTTGTCCGTGGCGCTCGAGGGGCTTACGGTGCAGGTAAGGTATTCGGAATTGCCCTCGGGAATGGACAGCTTCGTTTTACTGAGCGTCACGGCGGTGACGGATACAGGAGCCGACACGGTGACGGTGCATGACTTGGACCACGGGCCGCCGTTGCTTATGGCGGTGATGACCGCCTCGCCTTTGGATTTTCCCGTAACCTTGCCGCTCTGATCCACCTCCGCTACGGCGGGGTTTGAGCTCTTCCAGAACACGGTTTTAAGGGAGGCGTTCTGCGGGGTCACCGTGGCCGTCAGCGTCTCGCTTCCGCCGACGGTCAGATTCATGGTCGCCTTATTAAGCGTAAGTCCTGTCACCTGTACAAGCGGGCTTATGGTCACGTCCCCGGCGTAGGAACCGTCGTGGTTCACGATCTTGCCGTCCGAGACCTTGCCGCTTGCGGGACTCGTGATTACGCAGCCCGTAAGCTCGATGCCTTCGGGGAAATTGCAGACGGCAGAGTTGCTGCCGGTGACAGTGGCCTTTACGCTGGAATTTTTCAAAATCAGCTTGTTGGGATACATAAGACTGCCCTGTATGCCCCAGTAGGCGCCCGACACGGTCAGACAAACATCCTCAAGCGTCAGATCTCCCAAGGCTTCCAGTGCGGGGTTAAAGGACGACGTGCCGCTGACCAGCGTAAGCCTTCCCGGACCCCTGATCGTCGTATTCGTAAAAGTTCTGATAGGAACCCCGAACCATTCGGAATAGATGGAAAGAGTCACGTCATTTTCAACGGCGATAACCAGGTCATCCACGCTTTCATTGCTTATGATGTCCGTATATACGTAGTCAAAAGAGGACGGCGTCGCATAGTCCTTTTTCAACGTCAGCGTCCTGTCCCCGTCAAAGGAGAACGCGCCGTCCCCAAGAACGTCCTTGCGGTTCGCCTCCGTAACGGTTACACCCGCTATCTTGAGGCCGTAAGTCTTTACGGATGTGATAAGCACCTCCGGCGCGGCGGAATCGTCGCCCTTTACGATACTGCCGCCCAGAATCTTGCCTCCCGGGGGCGAGCTTATGGCAACTCCGGGCTCGGTAAGGGTGATGCCGCCCGAAAATCCCGACACGGCCTTCGTTTTTCCCTTGGCATAGAGGCGGGAGTCGGTCACAAAAAGCTTCTCCCCGCCGTCCGAGCCTGCCACGGCGGTTCCGGCGGAAGAAACGTAAAGATCGGCGTCCAAAACGGTAAGGGACGCGCCGTTTTTTACCTGAATGCCATAGCTTCCTTCGGAGCTGACCGTAAGCCGGCCGTTGCCTGAGAACCGGGTGTTCTTCTCAAGCTGGAATACAGTACCTCCGGAGGACAGGATGACGTCCTCTGCGGTCTTTACCGTAAGCCCCTCGACGCCGCTTCTGATGAGGACGGAGGACCAGTCCGATGTATAGTTCTTGCGGACGGTCAGGGTCTTGGTCCCGGGATCATAGGAGAAGGAGCCGTCCCCCAGGATATCCGTCATATGTTCGCTGTCCGCCCGGAACCCGTCTATCCACAGGTCGTAGTAATCGATTTTCGGCGCTTCATAGTTTACGGCCATGCGCACGTTTCCTACAAGCCTTATGGCAGGACTACTCCAGGATGTTCTGGCCGCTATCAGAAGTCCGGCAACAAAGAGACCGGGCTTTGTGGGACGCCCCCGCAGCCGGATGGCCGTGTTGTCGGGATGAGAGTCGGAGGGTCCAAGGACAAGAGCCATTCCGGGAGGCACGGAGCCCTGAACTATGTTGAAATCGGAAAACGTACGGCAGTCTTCTCGTGGGGTGGCGTTGTAAAGCTCCAGAAGATCGATGTCGTAGTCCTTATACGTCTCGGTTTCGGGATCCCATTCTCCCAGAGTGCTTAAGTTCAGATCCTGCCCGAGGAGATTATGCTCGTCCGTATCCGTAAGAGCGTCCGCGAACGCCGTGTTGCTGATTTCTGCGGTCACGGACAGGTTTCCTTTACTGTCACAGAGAGCCCCGTTTGATATCTTTCCGTTCTTCGGCGTCACGATCTCGCCGCTTTGAATCCCGAATCCCTTTGTAAAGCCGCTTACGGCCGCATAGCCGGAATTGATATTCATGGCGGTGCCGATGACGTCAAGCGACGCATTGTCCCCCTGACCCAGTATGCCGTAGTCCACGTCGCCTATGTCCAGACCGAACACGTGATCAAGCGTAAGGGAGCAGTCGTTGACAAGGATGCCCGTTCCGCCGGGGCTGCTGTTTTTGAGTGTCAGCGAGCCCACGTCCCTGTTTGCCGTGGTGGTGATGGTGGTGTCACCGTTAAGCTTCAAAAACGTGCCGTTATTTTTGTTCATCGTCAGTGTGTAGTTTCCCCACAGATTGATTATAAGACCGTCTATGTCGCTCTCAATAAGAGTGCCTATGGAGCTGTCCGTCAGAGTAAGGTCGCCCTTTATTACCAGAGTATGGGTCGTGGGCATATACTGGAACGTGCTGCCGTAGGGGAGACTTTTCCAGTTGTCGCTTGTTATTTCCACCCCGGCAATCTTGAGCCCGTATTTCTCCGGGGCGGCCGGCGTATACAGAGGCAGCATGACCGCCAGCAGTGCCAATGCCAGAAAAAGACAGGATAAGCGTTTAATGTTTCTCATGTTCAGTCCCTACCTTTCATATATATGACGGGTGCCCGATGGGGTCATTTGTCTATGGTCAGCGCCCCGATGAGGGGCTCGAAGTTTTCGCCGTCCAGAGCGAAAAGCCTGTATTTTTTCTGATTCTTTTTAACGGTGATTGTGCCCGTTTTCACCCCGCCGCGGCTTACGTTCTTCAGAGCATAGCCGAGCATTTTTCCGCTTCCGTCGTACCACGCGGCGACAAGGCGGGCAGTCCCGCCGCTTCCGGGGATGTAAACGGAATACTTCATTTTCGAGCCGCTGACGGAGATTTCGGCAGGCGCGACGACTACCTCCGCGGCGGCCGTACCGTCCGCCTTGACGACGGCTCCGTCCTTGACCGCCCCGCCTGCGGGAGACACGATCTCACAGCCCGTAAGTATGATCCCGCCGTCAAAGCCGATAAGCGCATCGCAGGCCAAAACGGCGTTGTCCAGAGCAAGAGACGTGCCGCCGCCCGTACCTATTACTCTGTTTGAAGTAATGTTCGCGTCTTTTATGGTGAGGGCCGCGCCGTAAGCGGCGCTCAGGCCCGGGTTTATGCCGCCCCGAAGCGTAAGCTTCCCCGGTCCGGTAACGGTCATATCCGCCCCGGTGAAGACGGGAGAGCCGATGGGCATATCCCATTCGTATTCCGGCTCGGTGCTTAATACCGCGTCCTTTTCCACATAGATCACGAGGCCGTCCATGTTGTTTTCGATGATGTTATATTCGCTTCTGCAGTCGCCCCTGACCGTCAGCGTATGGTCGCCGTCGAAGGAAAAGGACGCGCCAAGGTCATTCATGTTCTGCGACGTCACGGGGATTCCGTTTATTATAAGGTCGTATTCCTTTAAAAAGACAAGATTGGCCTCCTTCGCGGGATTTCCGCCGCTGTCCACGACAGTGCCCGCCTGTATGCTTCCGCCCTCCGGCGCACTCACCGTGCACCGCGCCAGTCCACCGGGAACGCGGATGGCCGCCACAGGGCTTGAACCGGTGCAGACGGCCGTCACGGAGGCGTTTCCGGTGAGTACGAGCTTTCCCGAGCCTTCCGAGCCGCGGATGCCGAAGCGCCCGCCGCTTGCACTAAGCGTCATGTCGCTTACAAGGAGTCCCGCGTCCGCTTCAAGACCGATACCCT
>JAFOLN010000260.1 GCA_017419325.1 Clostridia bacterium | reverse complement strand
GGATTATCGAAGTCGAGCCGCGCCGTCTGCGAGGCGGGGATAATATAAAGCGGTTCGCCGCCTGCGGCAAGGGTAACGCCGAGGCGGGCGGCGGCCTCCGAGAAGGACGAAACGCCGCTTGACGTGCGCGTCTCGTACCCGTCGGCCGAGAGTGCGTCGCGGATATAGCCGAAGGTGCTGTATATCGAGGGGTCGCCCAGCGTAAGAAAGGCAATGACTTTGCCGCGGTCGAGATACGCTTCAATCTTTTTTGCGTTCTCCCTGTGAACGTCCGCGATACGCCCGCGGTCGGACGTCATGGGGGACGAAAGCAGAAGCACGGGCTTGTCCGTAATCTCGGGCACGGCACAAAGCGCCGTTTTGTATGCTTCTGACGCTTCTTCGGACGACGCGGCGACGGCGACAATATCGCACTCTCTTATAAGGCGCACGGCCTTCAGCGTCATAAGCTCGCCGTCGCCGGGGCCTGTGCCTATCCCGTAAAATATACCCTTCATGTTACGCTCCTTTTAATGTCGTATCTATACCTTGTTCTCGTTTATAATGCGTACTATTATGTCGTGTAAAAGCTCCACGGTGTAGTCGCCGACAATCGGCTCAAGATGGCTTTCGCCCACGCCGGAGTCGTCGGTGAGGAATACATAGTCGCCGTTTGTGCAGATGGCAAGGGCGCGGCCGAAAAGCTCCGTGTCGCGGTCTGCGTTGGACGCAACAACGGGAACTATCATAATGCCCCTCTCCGCGGCGGAGCGCACGGCCTTATCAATTTGCGCGTTGTACTGCTCGTGGGGAGGCGCGTCAAAAATGAGGAACACAAGCTTTCTTGCGTCGCTTTTCCAATTGGTGTTTTCTGTTACGGTCTCGTCAAGTATCTGCGCCACGGCCTCCGGCAGATCGCCGCCGCCGTCGGCATATTCGGCCATAAGAAGGCCCGACGCCTCCGAAACGTCGCTCGTAAAGCTGTTCGTCTTCGTTACGTATTCGTCGCCCTCATCGCGGTAGAAGTTTACGCTGTACGTCACCCCGTCTGAGCCCGCGTCGGCTGCGATGGAGGCAAAATCCTTCTGAAGATACATAAGCTCATCGCTCATGGAGCCGGTGGTGTCAACGATGAACATGACCTGAAGCTGTGTCCGCTTTTCTGCCGCGGGTGCGCACACAAGGCTTATCTCGTCCGAGGGACGCATGGCGGCCCCGCCCTGCGCGTCTTCTGACGGCGCGCTCTCATACGATACGTCCGCCTCTGTGCCGTTTGCGGACACGGTGCGCGGCGTTTCGCCTTCGTTATAGAAAAGGTATGCCGTGCCGTCCTTATTCGTCTGAGCCGTCCAGATTGCTCCGCTGTCGCCCGACAGAACAACGCTTTCGCCCTCGAGAGGCGCGCCCGACGCGTCTTTAAGCGTCACCTTGATGCGTCCGCGGGGGTCTATGCCGTAGGAAGGGAAGGAGACTGCGCCGGAATTTACAAGGTTCGTAAAGAACGGCCAGTTTTCGTTGTCGTTCCACTCTCCGGCTGTAAGAACGAACGCCTCGCCCTCGATATATTCGGCCGGGGGAGCCGCGGGCCCGTCGGAGGGCACGCTCGCGCTGTCGGCGGAGGTCGACGACGCTGCGGTATAGGCCAGGCCGTCCGCAGGCTCCGAGGGCGTATCGTAATCCGCGCCCGCGGAGGTATAGCCGCCGACGTCCTCCGCGTTCTTGTCCTCCGAGGCGGCGCAGGCGGCCAGCATCAGCATAAGAATCAGCGATAAAATGATTGAAACGATTGATGTAAGCTTCTTTTTATATTTCATGACTGTGCCCCTCCTTAATGTCGTTTGTCTTAAAGACGAAAGGAGATTAAGAAAAGTTTCGCCCGGGTTCAATACTTCGGAGAGAAGCAATATTATAAAGAAAAGACCCTTGAAAGCAGTGCTTTCAAGGGTCACTTGGCAGCGGGACTAGGATTCGAACCCAGACAAACAGAGTCAGAGTCTGCGGTGCTACCATTACACAATCCCGCTACGACTTTTTCATAATACACCCGATTTGCAAGTTTGTCAAGCATTGCGGCGAAAAAAATTAAAATTTTTTAAAAAGCCCGATTTGCCGCGCATGCTTGAAAAAGCGCGCTTTTTACGTTATTATCATAGTATAAGAACCGACAGACTCATACAGCACGGAAAGGAACGTGAAAGCTTATGAAGTATCTTGATCTTTTATCGGAAAAGTACCCGAACATTCAAAGCGCGATAACAGAGATAATAAACTTAAACGCCATTCTGAGCCTTCCGAAGGCCACGGAGCATTTTGTGTCGGATATCCACGGCGAGGACGCCGCTTTCACTCATATCCTCAATAATGCCTCGGGCGTTATTCGTGCAAAGATTGACGACCTGTTCGAGGGCAAGCTTACCGAAAAGGAGAAAAAGAGCCTTGCCACACTCATATATTATCCGGAGGAAAAGCTGGAGATACTTAAAACGGAGCAGGACGACTTGAACGAGTTCTATAAGATAACGCTTCACCGCATTATTGAGATCGTGCGCGTCGTATCGTCAAAGTATACGCGCTCCAAGGTAAGAAAGGCGCTGCCGCCGGACTACGCGTACATAATCGACGAGCTTCTTAATTATCAGGACTACCTCGGAAACAAGGAGCAGTACTACGCGAACATCGTTTCCACCATAATCAACATAGGAAGCGCCGATTCCTTCATCTATGCCATGTGCGACCTTATAAAGAGGCTTGCCGTTGATCATCTTCATATTTTGGGCGACATATTCGACCGCGGCCCCGGCCCCGACAGGGTAATGGACGCGCTGGTAAACCACCATTCGGTTGACATAACGTGGGGCAACCACGACATACTCTGGATGGGCGCCGCGGCGGGACACGACGCCTGCATAGCGAACGTGCTTCGCATATCGCTTAGGTACAGCCATATGGCATGCCTTGAGGAGGGGTACGGCATAAACCTTCTGCCCCTCGCAAAATTCGCCCTTGACAAATACGGCAGCACCGACGTGTCGCGCTTCATACCGAAGAACGCGGAGAGCGACCTTACGAGCCTTGCCGCAATGATGCAGAAGGCCATGGCCGTTATACAGTTCAAGCTTGAGGCGGAAGTTATACGCCGCCATCCCGAATATGAGATGGACGACCGCGCCCAGCTTCACCTTATCGACTTTGAAAAAAAGGTGATATGCATAGACGGACAGGAGTACGAGCTTCTGGACTGCGACTTCCCGACCATAGACCCCACTAACCCGTACAGGCTCACGCCCGAGGAGGAGTACATAGTAAAGAAGCTCCGTTATTCCTTCAAGAACAGCCGCCTGTTGCAGAAGCACATAAGATTTATGTTCGCCAAGGGCGGAATGTACATAATATATAACGGCAACCTCATGTTCCACGGCTGCGTGCCGCTGGACGCCGAG
>JAFOLN010000034.1 GCA_017419325.1 Clostridia bacterium | reverse complement strand
TTGACTTTTTGTTTATTATATGCTAACTTATAAGTACAAAGAGTGATGATTATCTCAGAGGCAAAAAAGACACAGGAAATGAGATGGGAGCTCTTGAGTTACCAGAAAGGGGATGATTCCGGTGTACAAAGAAGCGTCGATGTCGATCCGTGTATCGTCCTGCGGCGCGTGATATCGCTTGATTTGATTATATATTAAAAGCGTTTGTTTGTCGTTTGTTTCAGAAACAGATAAAGAATGACAATACGTGGAGAGGTATCCTTGATGAAGTTGGATATCCGGTCTGTTTGGAAAGAATACGGAAAGTGCTTTTTGAGGTCAAATTCATCTGCGATACACGGATCGGCTTGAACCCCCGGGGTTCGGGCCACTTAAAAAGACAAATATTTAATTGAGAATAATACGCCCGTGCAGTACGTGATTACAGTGAGTGATCAGAATGATTGATGTACGAAAGCCTTGAGGTTTGCGAGAATTGTTCGCCAAAGAAATCAAGAGGCGAGTCTTATTACGTCATGTGAGAATCGGTTGGCCGTAAGCGGAACATGTGCTCTTTATGAGATGGCGCTTATGTGTGATGAGGCGGTTTTCACGGGTACGGGTCGATTGACGGGGTTGCTGTCGCGAAAAAGGTGATTTATCTGTACCGCATTATGGTTTTCAGACTATTATCTGTGTTATGAGATGCCGATGGGGCGTCTTGTATGAGTTATCTTTTGAAGAGTGCGGAATTGAGTTTATCGGCGGACAGCAAGAAGTTGATTTGATTATAGATTATCTTGTTTTAAGATAAGTTGACGATATTACGCCCACAGATATTACCGTCCGGACTTTTGTTCGGACGGTTTTATTTTACAACCGGACTCACAGCTTGCGCTTTTGGGGTATACTATTATGAAATAACCTGCGCTTGTATGAAACATAATTCTTATATATCGTGCTGCGATTTTGATAATTATGTTTTTTTCGCAGCCGAGCTTATAGTTCCTAATACGGGCGTATTTAAGGCGCAGAAGGGCTTTTAAAGCTTAAAGCAAAGTTTAAGGGGAAAGATAAATGAAAAAAGTCAGGATAACCGTAATGAAGACGGCGCGTTATGACGATCTTATACGGGAATACGAAAACCCCATAGAGCATGCCTGCGACATGAAGGCGGGGCAGACGTTCACGGCAAACGGCTGGACGCGGCCCGAGGGCTTCTGCGTAAGCGCATGGGACAGCATGTCTCCCTTTGTGCTGGCGCTTTCGTCGGGCGGAGAGAACTTATATGACGGCTGGATGAAGAATAAACGCTCCGCCATGATATCCTGCAACGACGGATTTCGTCCCGTGAGCTTCCTTTTGGAGACGCTGGACGAAGACGCGGACTGAAATGTGCATTTTCGGCGTTTGTGTGCCGCCGAAGATTTTACATGTAAAAAATAAAGTCAGGGAGTGAAGAACATGATCAAGGGAATACACCACATCAACATGAAGTGCGGTACGCAGGAGCAGTTTAAGAAGGCTGTTTCCTTCTACTGCGACATACTCGGCATGAAGGTGGAACTCGAGTGGGCCGAAGGCGTGATGATTGACACCGGCGCGGGCCGTCTTGAGATATTAAACAGCGGCGACGGCACGACGGACATCGGCGCGCTGAGACATTACGCTCTTGACGCCGACAATGTGGACGAGCTGGTTGAAAAGGTGAGAGCGGCGGGCTACAAGATATTCATAGAGCCCAACGACATAACCATCGAATCAACGCCGCCCTGCCGCGCAAGAATGGCATTTTGCATAGGCCCCTTAGGCGAGCTTGTGGAATTCTTCGACGTAAAGGAATAAGCGCGGGGCGCTAAGTCCGCCTGCGCAAAACGAAAAGAGTGTTTCGGAATATGAAAACAAGTGAGATGAATACGAAAGCCATACAATGCCCGAACTGCGGCGATACGCTTTACTTTGAACCCGCACAGGGGAAGCTTTTATGCAAAAGCTGCGGCTGTGCCTTTTTGCCGCAGGATATAGGCTGGCGGGATTATCTTTCGTTTGCGCCCGAAAACGGTAATGTCTTTAATGAACTTCCAAAGCTTGTGGATTTTGTATGCGCGGCCTGCGGGGCAAAGTTTACGGCCGACGCAAATCTCACATCTCTCAGATGTCCTTACTGCGGCGGCAATATTGTCACATGTGCTGTGGTTTCGGGCGCGGCCCGTGTGGATTTTATAATACCCTTTTCATGCACAAAGACGCAGGCCGTAAAGGCTTATGAGGAATACTATAAAAGCAGCTTTCTGAAAAGAATACTGCTGCCTGGCTCATTTACAAAGAAAAGCCGCGTGGAGGAGATACAGGGCATATATGTGCCGTTTTGGCTTTATGACGCAGCCGCGTACGGTGAGGCCTCGTATGAAACGTATGACAGCGAGAAACGCTTCGGCGGATATTATGTCCGCCATACATATCGTGAGGATATAAACTGTCGCGTGGATTTTTCTCTGGTGCCCGCAGACGCCTCAGAACGTATTGCGGACGACCTCATGGATTCTCTGGAGCCATTTGATACGTCGGAGCTTGTGCCGTTTTCAGTGGGGTATTTGCCTGGTTTTATGGCACAGCGTTATGATACTGACCCGGCTGAGAACAAAAAGCGCGCGGTTCTTCGAATGAAGGAGACGGCGTGTGAAAAGCTCCGTAAGAGCATAAACCATGAAACTTTGGGACAGACCGTGAGGGAGAAAGTCAACGTTTACATAACCGACGCACATCAAACTCTTTTGCCAGTGTGGATGCTCACCACCTTGTGGAAGGATCGCAGATGGACGTTTTCCATGAACGGTCAGACGGGAGCCTTTACGGGCGACCTGCCCATAAGTCTTTTTAAGACGCTTTGTATCGTCTTACCGATATTTCTTGCCCCTTTGGTGGCGGGGGTTATTCTGGACTATCCGTTTTACGGCATATTCGGCGGAGCGCTTCTGTGCCTTTATGTGCTTGCGAGGATATACCTTTTTATGAAGCCGGTATTAAAGGCGTCCGACGCGAAGCGGTATGCTAAGGGCGAAACGGACATTTATGAGCGAAGCGAAGAGTACTTAAGAGACGATATCGTAAAAAGAAAATAGCCTTGCATAACAAAAGAGAGCCGAATACGGAGCAAATGACTTTTCATTCGGCTCTCTTTTTTACATGCGGCTTTACTTTTTGTTGATTTTTGTTTTGATACAATGATATAATAAAACACGGTTTAAAGCATCTGCGGCAAAAACGATATCACCATGCTTTGCATTGAATACATTGGAAGCGGAGACATAAGCAAAGATGAAAATTGAGAACAAAAGCAGAGAATACGATCTGAATGCCGAAGCCATAGACGATATAGCCGGGCAGATAGAGACGTTTTTATATTCGCTTCAGGCGCAGCGTGCAAACGTGCTGAGAGTAAGGCTTACTATGGAGGAGGCGCTCATTCGCTGGCAGGCCCGCTTCGGCAGCGAAGCGAAAGTGGTCTTTTCAACGGGCAGCAGGCTCCACCGTCCGTACATACGCCTTGAGATGCGGGGCGAAAACTATGACCCGCTCTCCGATACGACAGACGAGCTGGGCATATGGTCTCAGAATCTGTTGAGCGAGATAGGTCTTGTTCCGAAGCATTCGTATCAGCGCGGTGTAAATATACTGCAGCTGCCGCTGAGGCGTCCTCAGATGAACCCGGCGCTCGCGCTGTTTATCGCGCTTATGATAGGCATCGCGGTGGGTGTGCTCGGGGAATATATTATCCCTGATGGGGCAAGAGAGTTTCTCATAAGCACGACCCTCGACCCGATAGAGAGCCTGTTTTTCCGCATAATGAACGCCGTTTCCGGCCCCGTTATCTTCTCCACCGTGCTGGTGGGCATACTGGGCGTGGGAAGCGTGGCCGCGGGCGGCAAAACGGGAAGAAAAATGCTTCTTCGCTTTATCATAGTCTCGACGGCGCTGACTGTTGTTTCGCTTTACTTCTCGACGCTGGCATTTTCCATAAGGTTTTACCGCGCGCCCATGGGAGGAACGGGCTTTTCGAGCGTTCTCGATTTCTTTTTGAAGTTCGTGCCCAACGATATGATATCC
>JAFOLN010000259.1 GCA_017419325.1 Clostridia bacterium | reverse complement strand
GCAGCGACAGCCCAAGCAGGGCCGCAAGCAGGGTGCAAAGTATTTTTTTCTTCATTTTATCACATCCTCTCTGCGTTTTGACGTAAAATATGCAATTTTTGTTGCCTGTCGGACGCAGAAATTATATTTTTTGATATTTTTTTTGATATTTTTCTCTGAATTGAAATATACCGTATCATGCGGCAAGAGTCTGATCCCGCCGTATATAGTTAGCTTCTCACCTCAAAGCCTTCGGGGCGAAGCCCCGATAAAAAATCCCTTATAATCGGCTGTGCAGGAACCATACTATATTATATGTACAAATACACATAAAGGCGGTTTCAAAAATATGACGCACCCAACGGACGGTTTGTTCCCAAAAGATGTATGTAAGGTAAAAAGATTCACTCCCCGCATACTTAAAAGCGGAGAGCACGACCTTCGCACCCGCACGAAGGGCGGGGATAACGTGAAAAAAGATTTAAAAAATTCATAATTTATACATTGATTTTCTTATAATACGGTTGTATCATATAAACGAAAGTCAAGAACAGTCAAAGTCAAAAAACTAACGGAACGGAGGCGAGTATCTTGAAGCTGTCCGATGTTATCGCGGATTTTATAAGCTCAAGCCTGTCCGAAAGCGGCGAATGCGAGATAGGAAGAAACGAGCTTGCGGTAAAGTTCGGCTGTGCGCCTTCACAGATAACGTACGTCATAACAACGCGCTTCTCCCCCAATCAGGGCTATATAGTAACGAGCAGGCGCGGCGGCGGCGGCTACATCCGCATTTCAAGGATGTGCTGCGACAGGCGGCAGACAATAATGCACATCGTAAACTCCATAGAGGGCGAGATGGACGCAAATACCGCGGATATTTTTTTAAAAAACATGACGGGCTACGACTACATGACTAAGGACGAGGCAAAAATGATAAGCGCGGCCATCTGCGACGGGTCGCTTAAGAACATACCTGCCGAATCGCGCGCCTTTGTCCGGGCGGATATTTTTAAAAACATGCTCATAAGCTTACTTTAAATAACAGGAGGTACCAACATGCTTTGCGAATACTGCAATTTAAAGCCTGCAACGGTGATACTTAAACAAAACATAGACGGAGAGATGAAAACGGTGCACATCTGCCGCGACTGCGCTCAGTCGCTGGGCGTCACTCTCGATAAAATAAACGTGGGCGAGGTCATGAACGATATGGACAGCTTCTTTGCCTCAATGTTCGGCAAAAAAAGCTCCTCCCCGTCGAAGCCGGGCACCATCGCCTGCGACTTCTGCGGCATGACGCTCACCGAGCTTCAGAAAACGGGCAAGGCGGGCTGCGCCAACTGCTACAACGTCTTTGCGGACGTTATGGACAACGCCATCCGCCGCATACACGCCTCCTCGACCCACTGCGGCAAGGTTCCCGCAAGCGTTGACGGTCAGATGAGCGTAACGAGAAAGATCGAGGAGCTTAAGGCAAAGCTCAACGTGGCCGTTCAGAACGAGGAATACGAGATCGCGGCGACCATCCGCGACGAAATAAAGGCCTTACAGGCGAAGGGAGAGGAAAAAAGTGAGCAGAAACTGGTATAAATCAACGGGCGACTGTTCCGACATCGTAATATCCACCCGCGTGCGCCTCGCAAGAAACCTTTCCCACTACCCCTTCCCCGGGCGCATGGACGACGCCATGCAGGAGGCGCTCCTTTCGGAGCTTCGCGACGTTATGGAGCGGGAGAAGGACACCTTCGGCGACGACTACACCTTTATAGACATGACCCAGCTTTCCGACAACGAGCGTCTCGCCATGACGGAGCAGCACCTTATAAGCACCGAATTTGAGACCTCCCCGGCAAAGCGCGCCCTTATAGTAAACGGCGACCAGACCGTGAGCATAATGGTAAACGAGGAGGATCACGTTCGCATCCAGTGCATAATGAGCGGCCTTGCCATAAACGAATGCTACGACCTGGCAAGCAAAATAGACGACTGCCTCGACCGCGCGCTGGGCTTCGCCTTCTCAAATCAGTACGGCTACCTTACGAAATGCCCCACAAACGTGGGCACGGGCATGAGAGTTTCCGTCATGATGAACTTAACGGCCCTCTTTTTAAGCGGCAAGATGTCGTCCACCGTTCAGTCCCTGTCGAAGCTCGGGCTTACGGTGCGCGGCATGTACGGCGAGGGCTCCCTCCCCTACGGCAACCTTTATCAGATATCGAATCAGGTGACGCTGGGCCTTTCGGAGCATGAGATACTCGAAAAGCTCCACACCATCGCCCGCCAGCTCGTTGAGAACGAGCGAAACACCCGCAGCGTGCGCGTTGCCGGACGCCGCGACCAGATCGAGGACTACTGCTACCGCAGCCTCGGCATGATGAAGGCCGCAAGGATAATGACCTCCATGGAGACGATAAACCTTTTAAACGGCGTGCGCTACGGCGTTTCGACGGGACTTCTGCCCGACATCGACTTCGCCCTTTTGAACGAGATAATGGTGCGCACCCAGAAGGCAAACCTCATGATGCAGTACGAAAACGAGAACATGAGCGAGGAGGAGCGCGACGCGGTGCGCGCGGAATACATCCGCGCAAAGCTTGCAAAGGTGGAGCTGTAACCGCACACCCGGCAAACCATACGAAAAGGAGGAAAACATATGTCAATGTTTGAAAATAAATTTACCCAGCGCGCCGAAAACGCCATAAAGCGCGCCCATGAGGCGGCGGTGAAGCTGGGCAACGACTACGTGGGCAGCGAGCATCTGCTTTTGGGTCTTTTGGAGGAAAAGGGCGGCATCGCGTCGAGCGTGCTCACCGCCGAGGGCATAACCGCCGACGAGATAACCGAGCTTATCGGCACCGGCACCGCCGTTGACCCCGACTCCGACCAGGAGTCCGATGGCGAATCCGCCCCCCGCGGGCTTACCCCCCGCACGAAGCGCATCATAGAGGTGAGCTTCAACGAATCGAGAAAGCTTCAGCATAATTATATAGGTACGGAGCACCTTCTCATGGCGCTCCTTCGCGAGACCGACTGCGTGGCGTGCCGCCTTCTTATGGAGTTCGGCGTAAACCCGCAGAAGATGTACGACGATATAAAGAGCCAGATTACGAACGCGGAAACGGCGGGCGTGGGCGCGTCACTCGGCGGCGAAAAGAAGCACCACAGCCATTCACAGACCCCGACCTTAAATCAGTACGGCCGCGATTTGACGGAGCTTGCCCGCGACGGCAAGATAGACCCCATCATCGGACGCGAAAAGGAAATAGAGCGCCTTATGCAGATACTGTCGCGTCGCACGAAGAACAACCCCTGCCTCATCGGCGAACCGGGCGTGGGCAAAACGGCCGTAGCCGAGGGTCTTGCCCTTCGCATCTTCTCCGGCGACATCCCCGAGAACTTAAAGGACAAAAGGCTCATAAACCTTGACATTTCGTCCCTTGTGGCAGGCTCGAAATACCGCGGCGAGTTTGAGGAACGCTTAAAGTCAATCATCTCCGAGATAAAGAAGGCGGGCAACGTCATCCTCTTCATCGACGAGGTTCACACCCTCATCGGCGCGGGCGCGGCTGAGGGCGCGCTTGACGCGGCCAACATCTTAAAGCCGTCCCTCGCGAGAGGCGAGTTCCAGCTCATCGGCGCCACCACCATAGACGAATACAGAAAGCACATCGAAAAAGACGCAGCCCTCGAACGCCGCTTCCAGCCCATAACCGTGGCGGAGCCCACGGTCGACGAGACCGTACTTATATTAAAGGGCATCCGCGACAAGTACGAGGCACACCACAAGGTGAAGATCACCGACGAAGCCATCGAGGCGGCGGCAACGCTGTCCCACCGCTACATCGGCGACCGCTTCCTCCCCGACAAGGCCATCGACCTCATAGACGAGGCGGCCTCGAAGATAAGACTCAAGACCTTCACCGCCCCGCCGGAATTAAAGGAGCTCGAAAAGCAGATTCAGAGCATCTCAAAGGAGAAGGAATCGGCGATACGGGCGCAGGAGTTCGAGAAGGCGGCGGCCATCCGCGACGAAGAGGTGGCCATGAAGAAGAAGCTCGACGAAAAGCGCCGCGCATGGAGCAGCGCCTCCCATTCGGCGCAGCTTGAGGTCACCCGCGACCTTATCGAGGACATCGTGACCCAGTGGACGAATATCCCCGTAAAGAAGCTGGCAAGTCAGGAGGCGGAGAGGCTTCTTAACCTTGAAGAGGAACTTCATAAGCGCGTTGTGGGTCAGGAGGAGGCCGTTCACGCCATTGCGAAGGCCATCCGCCGCGGCCGCGTGGGTCTTAAGGACCCGAAGCGTCCCACAGGCTCGTTCATTTTCCTCGGCCCCACCGGCGTGGGCAAGACGGAGCTTTCTAAGGCGCTCTCCGAGATACTTTTCGGCACCGAGAACGCCATGATCCGCATAGATATGTCGGAATATATGGAGAAACACACCGTGTCGCGCCTCGTGGGCTCGCCTCCCGGATACGTGGGCTACGACGAGGGCGGCCAGCTCACCGAGAAGGTGCGCCGCATGCCCTACTGTGTGCTTCTCTTCGACGAGAGAGAGAAGGCGCACCCCGACGTGTTCAATATACTTCTGCAGATTCTTGAGGACGGCATACTGACCGACGCCCAGGGACGCAGGGTGGACTTTAAGAACGCCATAATCATAATGACCTCCAACGTGGGCGCAAAGAGCATAACCGATAAGAAACGCCTCGGCTTTGAGCAGAACGAGAACAACGAGGAGGCGGACTACAAAAAGATCAAGTCCTCCGTCATGACGGAGCTTAAGCGCACGTTCAGACCGGAATTTCTTAACCGCGTGGACGATATCATAGTATTCCACCAGCTCTCGCAGGAGGATATACGCCTCATCGCCTCGAAGATGATAGACAATCTCATCGCCCGCCTGTCGAATCTCCAGGTGAACCTGTCGGTGGAGGACGACGTGGTGGCCTTCATAAGCGAAGCGGGCTTCGACAAGGTGTACGGCGCAAGACCCTTAAGACGCGCCATCCAGAACTACATGGAGGACGCCCTCGCGGAGAAGATGCTCTCCGGCGAGATCGCCGCGGGCGACGCCGTGACCGCCAGAATGAAGGACGAACAGATACAGTTCGTAAAATAACACAATCTCCAAAGAGGGAAGCGTTCGCTTCCCTCTTTTCTCATCTCCCTACCCCTCCTTCAACACATGACAAAGTCTAAGCCTTCCCCTTTAGAACCACCCCCAAAAAAGCCTTCCCCTCTGGAACCACCCCAAAAAATCCGCTTCGCGGATTTTTTGGGGTGGTTCAGCAAGGGAGCCTTTTTTTGGAAGCTGCGCTTCGCGCCGGG
>JAFOLN010000258.1 GCA_017419325.1 Clostridia bacterium | reverse complement strand
TTCCGTGGGCTTTCGCATAGAGCATTTGAGAGAGGATATTGACGCGGCCATGTACGGCCGTTTCGCGAGACATAAAAACTTAAAGAGTGCCGAGTACCAGCTTTCCTACAGAGAAGGCGAAAGAGGCGTATATACGTTCTGCATGTGCCCCGGAGGCGAGGTGGTAGCCGCCTCATCGGAGGAGGGGGGCTTCGCGGTAAACGGCATGAGCCGCCACGCCCGCGACGGCGTAAACTCCAACAGCGCGGTTGTAGCGTCCGTGTCTGCACAGGATTTCGGCGGAGGTGTGCTTTCCGGGGTGGAGTTCCAAAGAAAGCTTGAACGGAGCGCATACGCGCTTGCCGGAGGGAACGCGCCCGTGTCGACGCTCGGAACGTATATGAAAACGGGAACGGGGGAGTTTATCCGCGTTATGCCGTCGATACGGTTTAAAACGCGGGAGGCGGATATATCGCCGCTTTTCCCAAAGCACATAGACGTGTTTTTAAAGCGGGGACTTTTAGCCTTTGACAGAAAGCTTTCGGGATTTTGCGCGCCTTACGCGGTAATCACGGGCGTTGAAACGCGCACCAGCGCGCCGGTGCGGATATTAAGAGACGAAACGCGCCAGTCTCCCGACGCACGGGGGCTTTACCCCTGCGGAGAAGGCGCGGGATATGCCGGAGGCATAATGAGCGCGGCGGTGGACGGAGTGAACACCGCAATGGAGATCCTTAAAAATATGGAGGGATGAACTGTGTTATATAACGAAGGACTTGTGGTATCGCTGGACGGCGATTACGCGGGAGTAAAAATAGTAAGAGAGGGCGCATGCGGCCACAACTGCAGCCAGTGCGCCGGATGCGGCGGGGGAGAAACGACGATAATCGCGCGAAACGACGCCCGCGCCTCCGTGGGCGATTTCGTGGCCCTTGAGGGCGACGGCATCATAGTGCGCCGCGCCTTTATCGTATATATGCTGCCCATACTGCTGTTTTTCGCGGGCTACGCCGTGGGCTATTACCTTTTCGGATGGAACGAGGCGCTGTGCGCCGTTTTGGGCATAGCCATAGCCGCGGTAGAGGTGCTCATCACCATGCGCTACAGCAAAAAGCAGAAGGAGAGGGGAAACATCCCCGTTATAACCCAGGTGCTTTAAAGCCCGGTAAAAGAAAGGAAGTTTTCCTTTACATACAAAGAAAGCGTGTCCAGGCTTTCGCCCCGCGCCCTTGCGGCGCGGTAGTATACGTCAATTATCGCCGACGGCTCATACTGCCACGGCGATTTTTTGCATTTTCTCGCCCAGGTGAAGCAGTCCGCGCCGTCCGTCTCCATAAGTATGCGCTCCCGCGGCAGATAGCGGGCAAGTCTGTCCGCCTCATCGGACGACCCCACGTCGGGGCCTATGGAGAAGTAACAGCCCAGGTCGAGATACTTTTTTGCGGCGGCCGGGTCGCCGTGGAACCAGTGGATGCAGACGTTCGCCGCGCCGCTTGCCTTTATTATGTCGAAGCACTCCGCCTCGCGCCCCACCGTATGGACGCTTACGGGGCGGGAATATTTCTTTGAAAGAAAAAGAAGACGCTCGAACACCTCCTGCTGGAACGGCTCCGACTCCTCGGGCGCCCACTTTCCGCAGAGGCCGATCTCGCCCACGACGGCCGCCTCGCGGACGTATTTTTCGAACTCGTCCGCCTTACCGTGATAAAGGTGGGCGCGCCACGGATGAATGCCGAAGGCGGCAACGGCGTTCTTGCAGCCGCGCCCCGCGTTCGCCGCCTCAAGGTAGGACGGCGTGTCCATCGCCATCATAAGAAGGCCGATGTTTTCGTTTATATTGCTTTTAAAAAGGGCGGGTATGCTCTGATACTCGCCGAAGTTTTCTATATGGGTGTGAGCGTCGAAATAGTCGCACGAACGCATGACTGTGCCTCCTTAAAAACGAATTTGACCGAAGGGATTTACTCTGTCGTCGCTCTCTATACGCGAAAGTGCGTCGGAAAAGAAGAGCCGCCGAGCGGACGATTCGTCATATATGTCGAGAAGCGGCACAAGCACGAACTTCCTCTCAAGCATCCTCGGATGGGGAAGTATAAGCTCCCGCGCGGCCGACGCTTCGCCGCCGTAAAGGAGCATATCCATATCGATGGTGCGAGGCGCGTTCTTATATGGACGGACGCGCCCAAGCTCATTTTCTATGTCCTGCATGGCGTGAAGAAGCTCGAGGGGAGAAAGAAGCGTCGAAAGCTTTACGGCGCAGTTAAGATAATCGCCGCCGTCGGTGCAGTCAACGGGCGACGTCTCGTATACGTCCGACACGCTCAGGACCCGCGTATCCGAAACGGCGTCAAGGCGCGATATTGCGCTCTGAAGGTTTTCCATGCGGTCGCCCACGTTTGAGCCGAGCGAAATATATACGGCGCTTCGGCAAAGCTGCGCGCTCACTCCCACCGAGGAAAGCTCCGCGTCTATGGGCGGCGCTTCCTTCTGAACGCGGACGCGCATTTTCATTATGGAGGGGTACCGCGCCATTACGGACGCAAGCATATTCTTTGCGAAGGTCTCCAAAAGGTCGCATCTCGACTCCCTGACAAGGTTTTTAAGCGAGGAAACGAGCTTCGTATAATCAACGCTCGTTTCAATATCGTCCGAAAGCGCGCTGTCGTCTATGTCGGCCTCGGCCCATATAAGAAAATTCTGACCGTTTTCCTTTTCAAAATCGTAAACGCCGATGTGACCGAATACCTTAAGCCTCTCTACATATATCGTAAACATTTCATGACCTCATATATCAAGCTTTTCGCACATTTTGAAAACCTTTTTCGCGTGGGCAGCGTCGTGTACCCTTATTATATCGACCCCGTCGCGCACGGCGGCCGCGATGGTCACGGTATTTCCCACATTAAGGCTCTGCTCGTCCGAGCCTATCGTCTTTTTTATATACGATTTATTCGACGCGCCCAGAAGTATGGGCATTTTCAGCGTCTTAAGCTCATAGAGATTTCGTATAACGTCAAAATTCTGCTCCACGGTCTTTCCGAATCCGATGCCCGGGTCGAGTATCACGTTTTCGGGCGGAAACTCAAGGTACGAAAGGTCGGAAAGCGCCATCTCGAAGAACTCAAGCACGTCGTACACTATGTTTATTTCCTCGTCTATCTCGCGGGGCGCGTGGGTTATGACGAGCCGCGCGCCGTACTCCTTCGCAAGCGCCGTCATCTCGGGATTTACCGTGCCGCTCACGTCGTTTATTATGGACGCGCCGCATTTGAGCGCCTCTCTTGCGACCTCGTGCTTCGTCGTGTCGATGGACACGGGCACGTTAAGGGCGCATACAAGCTTTACGATGTCGCGGGTGCGCCGTATTTCTTCCTCCGCCGAAACGGGGGTAAAGCCGGGGCGGGTCGATTCGCCGCCTATGTCTATAATGTCCGCGCCGTCCTGAATAAGCTTCTTTGCGTGACTTAAGGCCTCCTCCGGGGCGCTGTGGGCGCCGCCGTCGTAGAACGAATCGGGCGTCACGTTAAGAATGCCCATCAAAAGGGGCATCTTTCTTTCCTCGGGTTCCATGTTAAGCCTCCCTCATTATAAGAGAAAGCGCCTCGCTCCTCGTGCGGGCGTCGCTTCTGAGAGTGCCGCGAAGCGCGCTCGTCACCGTCTTGCTGCCCGGCTTTCTTATGCCGCGCATCGTCATGCAAAGGTGCTCCGCCTCAACTACGACCGCGACGCCTCTCGCGTCGACGGCTTCTACGATTATGTCGGCTATCTGTTTTGTGAGCCGCTCCTGAAGCTGCGGCTTTTTAGACACGTCGTCAACTATGCGGGCAATTTTTGAAAGGCCCAGAACCTTGCCGTCCCTCGGAAGATACGCCACGCTTGCCGTGCCCACGAAGGGCAGAAGGTGATGCTCGCACATGGAGTAAAGCGGTATATCCTTAACGACGATAAGCTCGTCGTAATCCTCGTTTTCAAAGACCTTGAAATGCTTCGTTATGTCGCATTCTATGCCCGCGAATATTTCCTCATACATATTGGCAACGCGCTTCGGCGTTTCAATGAGACCCTCGCGGTCGGGGTCCTCGCCTATGGCGATAAGTATCTCGCGCACCGCGTTTTCTATACGCTGTTTATCCATGAAAAATGCCTCAATTCTTTTGTTTTTCGTTTTCTTTGATTATACGTTAATACGTTTTTTGTGTCAATTTTTTTGTATATGCATGATTTGACATATATCTGTATAAATATGGTATATAATCACAGGAAGACATAAACACATCCGGAGGTGATGATATGCGAAATACGAGAGAGGAAAGATACGACGCGCGCCGAAGCGGGCGCGCGGAAGGATTTCGTACATATGAGCGAACGGGCGCACGCGCCCGCATAAGGGAGGAAAGCCCGGGGCCGTCGTTTGCGAAGAAAACCGCTGTCCGCGCCGTTTTATGCGCCGTTATATTTCTCTTGGCGCTGATGCTTAAAAACGCCCACGACCCCGCCGCCGTGAGACTTAAGGAGACCATATCCGAAACACTGGGAGCCGCCACCACGGCGCAGGACGTGGAGGTGTTCGCATCGGAGGCGTCGGCGCGCATAGAAAAGATTGCGGGCACGACCGTCGACGTGTTTTCGGGGCGCGAGGGCGCGCTTACCCGCGCCGAAGACGGCGAAGATGACGAAACGCCGCCCGACGCTTCCGAAGAACCCTACACGGATACCGGGGAGGATGCCCCCTCCGACGAGGGCATGAGCGCATCCGACTATGCCGTGAACCTGTCGTCGAGGGTATACGCGGAGGAGACCGACCCGTTAAGCGACGCCGCGCTCTACGGCGCGGCCACGGAGGCCTACGACTGCGACACAAACGAGGCGCGCGAAGACCTGCCGTCCAACGTCTGCAACGACAACCTTATACTCCCCATAGAGCTTAAAATCCCCGTTGACCGCCACGTCACGTCAAAGTTCGGCCCGAGGATAAACCCGGTCACGAAAAAGGAGTCGTTCCACTACGGCGTAGACCTGGGCGCGCCGGAGGGGTATGACGTTATCGCCCCCGCCGACGGCGTGGTCGCAAAGACGGCGACGGGCGAGGCATACGGAAAGAACCTGACCATACACCACGACTACGGCATAGGCACGTTCTACGGCCATTTAAGCGAGATACTCGTATCGGAGGGCGATACGGTGAGCGCGGGGCAGGTGGTGGCGCGGGTGGGCTCCACAGGCTGGTCAACAGGGCCGCACCTTCACTTTGAGCTTCACAAGGATATGATGATTCTTAATCCCGAGAATTATTTCAAATTCAAATACGACTGATAAAAAGGAGACGTTAAAAATGACGGAAAGAATAAAAAAGCCCCGCGCCTTCATCACATTGGGGCGCGTGAGGGTGCATTTTTCGGTGCCCGTGCTTCTCGCCCTCTTTTTTGTGGGCGGCAGGGGCGATGTGTTCGCGGCGCTCATGCTTTCTGCGGCCATACATGAAGCGGGACACCTTCTTGCCATAAGGGCGCTTGGGTTCGGGGTGGCCGAGATAAGTATTACGGCGCTGGGAGCGGCCATAAAGCGGCGGGGGCTTACGGGCTACCGCCATGACATTTTCATAGCCGCCATGGGCCCCGCCTTCAGCGCGGCGGCCTTCGGCATATCGTACGCGCTCTGGGTCTTTGGCGCCCATGGAGAGTTCCTGTCGCTTTTTTGCGGCTTAAATCTCATACTCTGCCTTCTGAACCTCGTTCCCGCGTGGCCCCTCGACGGGGGAGTTATGATGCTGGGCGAGCTGTATTTAAGATACGACGCCGCCCATGCCCGCGCCCTTGCGTTTTATATCGCGCTTTCGTCATCCATAGCGCTTTTCTGCCTCGGCGGGGTGCTTTTTTATCACACGGGCTACAATGTTTCCCTCATACTTATATCGCTCTTTCTTTTGTTCGGCGTGAGCCGCTTTGAAAAGCTTGTATAAATCCGGAGGTTATTATATAATAGCCTTAATAAACTTTTCATTGGAGAGGCAAAATGATTGATAAAAAGCTGCGCCGCATTCTGCTCAGGGTACAGAAGCCGGCGCGAT
>JAFOLN010000257.1 GCA_017419325.1 Clostridia bacterium | reverse complement strand
TAGCGTTGGTGATCGGACGGAGGGTTACAGTCTTCTTAGCGCTGTCAACCTTCTCTACAACGTATGCAGCGAGGTACTCGCTGTCAGCGTTCGTCTCGGTCGTGGTCATAGCAGCGGTGGTAAGAGCTCTCATGTTCTCGATGTTGCCGGAAGCGGTTACGTCGAACATGATCATACCAGCCTTGCGGCCCATCTGCGTCGTCCAGTCGTCAGTCGTGAAGAGGTCGTCATCAGCAACGATAGTGTCGATGTCGCCCGTGCGGCTGGAAAGAACGGTTGCAGCATTGTCGCCGTAAGCGATGGTGTACTCATAGTGATCGCTGAATCTGTCAACGCTTCTGAGGTAACCGATGATATCCTCGGTGTTGGAGGACGAGAAGTGACCCGTGGTGATAACGGTTACGAGTGCCTTAACGTCTTCGCCATCCTTCAGCTTGTAGCCTACTACGTCAGCGCTGGTGCCGCTAACCTTCGGGAAGGTACCGGTGAGAACTCTTACGGTTGCGTTCGACGGAGTAGTACCGTTGATTGCAAATACGAGAGCGTTGTCCTGGATGTTGTACTTCTTGTTGAATACCTGAGTCTTCGTGTTGAAGTAGGTCTTGTAATCGCCGGAGGTGTTAACGGTCTCGGAAATGTTACCGTAAATATTGAGCTCGGTGATCTGGTTTGCGCTGTTCATCTTGTACTCGCAAAGTGCATACGGCATGCCGCTCGTAGCGGTAGCTGCTGCCAGCGATGCGGACAGGTTAGCGTAGTTAAGCGGAACGTTGTTTGCGGTTCTGGTCTCGCCATCGCCTGCAAAGTATTCCTTTAAGCCCTTCGTCTTGTTGCCCTTGATTACAAAGTCAACGTCGTTGCCCTTCTCGTCGAAGCCGTAAGCGGTGAAGTTTGCGTTCGGACGATCCGGTACGGAGGACTCTATACCGTAGAGAACGATGAAGTTGCCGGTGGACATGTCAGCGGATTCTGCGGATGCGATGATGCCGCCGAACTGCTTGGTGTACCACAGGTCGAACTCGTCGCCTATCTCAGCGTTGATGGTCGTGCCGGAAACGAGATCCTTGTAGTAGGAGCCGTTTGCAGACCAGGTTCTGAAGGTAGTGCCGTCGAATACATATCTGTCATGGTCGGAGATCTTCTCAACTGCGAGAGTTGCGAAGTCCATCTTCTGGAACGTTGCGTAATTGGTATCGCCATAGAGGCCGGAATCCTCAAACTGCGGACCTGCTGCCATTGCAAGGTAAGTAGCAACTGGAGAAGCGGAGCCTGCGGATACAGCGCCGTCGGAGTAGTAGCATACCCAATCATCTTCGCCTACGTCCTCAAGACCGTCGTTCCAAGCGTATACCTTGCCGTTGTCGGAACGGTCGATGGAGCCGAAGTTTTCAAGGGTGATAACATCACTGTTGATGCTGGAAACCTTGTCAAAGCCGTATACCATTCTGTGGATGATATCGTACTTGCCGTTGCTGTCGGTGTCCATGAAGGTCCAGGTTACAGGAAGCCATGCACGAACGCCTACGAAGTTTGCGAGAGTCGTCTCGGACGTTGCAATGTTTGCAGCGGTCTCGAAATCGAGGTTGCCCCAAGCTTCGTTGTTCTCAACGAGGATAACATGATTGTCAAGCTTTGCCTTGTAGTCTACGTCGTTAAGAGCGTAGGTGATCTGGTGCTTGGTAAGGTCGTCGCCGATAAGACCTCTGATAACGATGTGGGGAAGAGTAGCAGTGGTGTTCTGCTTTTCGATTACAGCGTAGATCTTCTGGCCGGAAGCCGTTACCGGATCTTCCTTGTACCAGATCTTAACTTCCTTACCGAGGTAAGAGTTGTCAAGGGTGTAGTCACCGGTCCAGGTGTCGCCGTAATTGCCGTTGTAGTTCGTGAAGTCGTTGCTCAGATCATCTGCATAGTCCAGTCTGATCTTGCCCTCGCCAGCAGTACCGCTGCCGGTCCAGTCGTAATCCTGGATAGAGGAGATAACACCTTCCATAGTCTTGAGCTTTAATACGTTCTCAGCTATGGTAGGCTTTCTCGTGGTGTAGATGTTGTTAGCTATTCTCTTGTAGGTTGCGTCGAAGATAGCATTGTAGGTCAGCTTTGCAACGGAGCCTCTCGGAGCGGGATCGTATGCGCCGAGGTCTACGCCGTAGTTGATGCCTTCAACAGTTGCTTCTGCGATGTAGCCATAGGGATAGCTGAGGTCCTTGCCGATGTCAAGACCAAGTGCTCTTGCGAGCATCGTTACGTACTCAGCGTAGGTAACGGTCTGATCGGGCTTAAAGGTACCGTCCGGATAACCGTTAATTATGCCCATCTCGGTGCAGAAATTAACGTAGCCGCTTGCCCAATGCTCTGCCGATACGTCGGAGAACTGGGTGCCGCCCTGGTAGTTCTGTGCTGCGGATTCTTTACCTGCTAAGGTTCTGAAGATAACCGCTGCAGCCTCGCCTCTGGTGATCGTGTTCTCCGGCTTGAAGGTACCGTCCGGATAACCGGTGATAACTTCGATGTCGGAGAGGAACTGTACTTCAGACGAATATGCGTAAGTCGACGGAACGTCGCTGTACTTTGCAGCGCCGGCGCCTACAACACACATAGTCAATGCTAAAGCAAGCACTAACACGAGAGACAGTGCTCTTTTGACATTTCTCATATGTCTTTCCTCCTATAAAAAATATTTTTTATATGCAAAGCAGAGTCACTTTGCATACTTGTATTATAAATATCGGATTTTTTTAAGTCAAGAGAAGTTTGCGAAGTGTAACAATACTGTAATATTCCAGATATAACGGTTTACCCGGTCAAAAAAACTTATTTTTCGCATATATATTATGTATACCAGTCTGCTGACATTATATATAGTAAAAACTTGTGGTCGCGTTTTTTTGAAAAATTTTTTAAAATTTTTTTAATAAAATTTGTATTTCGCCCTCTTTTTGCGCTTTTCAGTGCCTTATTTTAGGAGATTTTGCGGCAGGACGCGCATTTTCGCAAAACGGCGCTCCCTCCCCCGTGCGCGAAAACCTTCTATATTATATACGCCTTTGTGTTAAACGCAAAAGAAGACCGCCCTTTCGGGCGGTCTTCTTTAAAGCTGGCGCATGAGGTACGTCATGTAGTTTACAAAGTGGGCGAACACTATGCCGGGCTCGCTCAGATCGGGCTGCCAGCGCTTCAGCCACTCGAACGAAATGTAGGAATCGTAGCCCGCATCGTTAAGGAGCCTCAGCGCGTCGAGTATGGGCACGTCGCCGTAGCCCATCATGCGGTACTCCACCTCATTGTCGCGGCGCACGGAGTCCTTTACATGGACGTATTTCACAAGATCCCCGATATTTCCCGCCGTATCGCGGGCGCTTTCCGAGAACACGCGGAAGGGATGGTGTATGTCCCACAGCACGAAGGCGTTGTCGCGGCCCGTGTCCTTTATAAACCTGCGCATGACGCGGGAATCGGCGAGGGCGCTGTTCGTCTCGATGAGGGGGTAAACGTTTTTGTCCCTCGCGTAATCGAGCACCTCGCGGTACTGCGAAAGAAGCAGCTCCCGGTCAAGCTCGCCCGTGGGGAATATGGCGTTCTCGCACAGCACGCGCACATATTCGCAGCCTATGCGGGAGGCAATGTCTATATACGCCTTCGCCTCCTTAACTGACGCGCCCTCCTTCTTTTTAAGGCCCAGCTCCGCTTCGCTTGCAAGCATCGACACGCTTATACGCGAGGCTTTCAGCTTCTCAAGCGTGGCGTCAAGATTTTTCGGCTTGAAGGGCTGCGCCTTCGGCGCGTACATCTCACTTTTTATGCCGCGCACCTCTATTCCGTCCATGCCGAGGTCCTTGGCGGTGGCGTATATCTCATCGAACGACCAGCCGGGGCACCCCAGCGTTGAAAACGACAGTTTCACCTTTATTCTCCCCTTTCCTTTACGCGGTATGCGTATGCGTCTTATCCGAAAGGCCAAGCAGCTCCGCCGCCCGGTCCTTTAATCTGAACTTCTGTATCTTTCCGCTGGCCGTCATGGGGAACGTGTCCATAAACAGCACATAGCTCGGCGTTTTATGCTTCGCCATCGATTTATTCACAAAGGCCTTTACCTCGTCCTCCGTAAGCGTTTCGCCCTCCTTTAATATAATGCAGGCGCATATCTCCTCGCCGTACTGCTCCGAGGGCACGCCCACCACCTGAACGTCGCTTATCTTCGGGTTCGTGTAAAGAAAGTCCTCTATCTCCTTCGGGTATATGTTCTCTCCGCCGCGGATTATCATGTCGCGCAGGCGTCCCGTTATCCTGTAATAGCCGTTCTCGTCCACCGCCGCAAGGTCGCCCGTATGGAGCCATCCGTCGCGGTCGATGGCCTGCGCCGTGGCCTCGGGCATCTTGTAGTAGCCCTTCATAACGTGGTAGCCGCGGGTCACGAACTCCCCCACCTCGCCGGGGCCAAGCTCCCTGCCCGTCTCGGGGTCGACTATCTTTGTTTCCACGTTCGAGTACCGCCTGCCCACGGTGGTTACGCGAAGCTCCAGCGGGTCGTCGGTGGTCGTCTGGGTGCAGCCGGGGGAGCTCTCCGTCTGGCCGTATACGCTCGTTATGTGGCGCATATGCATCTTTTCCACCACGTCGCGCATCACCTTTTCGGGGCATACGGAGCCCGCCATGATGCCGGTGCGCATATTTTTGAACGTGTACTTATCGAAATCGGGATGCTCAAGCATGCCGATGAACATGGTGGGCACGCCGTGAACGGCGGTGCAGCCCTCGCTTTCGATGGCGTCCATCACCTTTTTGGGGCGGTAGTAGTCAACGGGCACCATGGACACGGTGTGCGTAAGGCTTGCCATCACCGCAAGCACCAGACCGAAGCAGTGGAAGAAGGGCACGCAGATGCAGAGCCTGTCGTCCGGCGTGAACTTCATGGCGTCGCCTATGGAGCGGCCGTTGTTCAGTATATTGTAATGCGTGAGCATAACGCCCTTGGGAAAGCCCGTGGTGCCGGAGGTGTACTGCATATTCGTAACGTCGTGGGGCGAAAGCGCGGCCTTCGCGGCGCGAAGCTCCGCGTTCGAAATCTTTTTCGCCATGGTAAAAAGGTCTCTGAAATTGTACATCCCGGCGGGCGTGTCTTCGCCCACGAATATAACGTGCTTTAAAAACGGCAGGCGGCGGCTTTTAAGCTCTCCCGGCGCCGCTGAGGCAAGCTCCGGGCATATCTCGTTCATTATATCGACGTAATTCGAGTCCTTGTAGCCGTCTATCATGACAAGAGCCTTCGTGTCGGACTGCCTTAAAAGATACTCCGCCTCGAACACCTTATACGCGGTGTTCACGGTCACAAGCACCGCGCCTATCTTCGCGGTGGAGAAGAGCGTAAGCAGCCATTCGGGATAATTCGTGGCCCATATGGCCACATGGTCGCCCTTCTTTATGCCCATTGAAAGAAGCCCCTTCGCCACGCGGTCGCACTCCTCGTCGAACTGCTTATACGTTCGCTCGTAGTCCCTGTCGGTATACTTTACCGCCGGATGATCCGGGTTCGCCCTCGCGGCAGCGGCGAGATATTCTCCCACCGTCATGTCTATCATGCCGTGCCTGTCGTATTTTATATGACTCATGAAACACCTCCGCTTGTAAATGTCATAAAAAAAGCTTTCGCCCCTGTTTTAAGAGGCGAAAGCTTAAACTCACGATAACCGAACGCCTCCGCGCACCGAAGAGTCATCTCGGCGCTTTGAGCCGCAAAAGCCGCGGTTCAAAAACTCAAAGGACATAAGACCATGCATACCGGAGATCGGCGTCCGCACGGTTTGCGGCCTTACCTTGTCATCGTCGCTTTCCTGTTTTTTGTTTTGCCGTTATTTTATCACTATTTTTGCTTAAGTCAAGTAATAAACAAGAAATTCCACACTTGTCATGTGCGACAAAAAAACGGTTTTGTCTTATTCCACCTTCGGAAGCTTCGCAACGGCTGCCGCGATCTCCTCGTCGGAGGGGATGTAGTCGCTCATTTCGCCGTCGTTGAACTTCTGGTATGCCACAAGGTCGAAGTAGCCCGTGCCGGTAAGTCCGAAGAGGATGGTCTTCTCCTCGCCCGTCTCCTTGCACTTTAACGCCTCGTCGATGGCCGCCTTTATGGCGTGGCTGCTCTCGGGAGCGGGAAGAATGCCCTCGATGCGGGCGAACTTCTCGGCCGCCTCGAATACGGACGTCTGCTCCGCGGAAACCGCCTCCATGTAGCCGTCGTGGTAAAGCTGGCTCAAAGTCGTGCTCATGCCGTGGAACCTGAGTCCTCCGGCGTGGTTCGCCGAGGGGATGAAGCCGGAGCCAAGCGTATACATCTTCGCAAGCGGGCATATCATGCCGGTGTCGCAGAAGTCGTATGCGTAGGTGCCGCGGGTGAAGCTGGGGCAGGACGCGGGCTCGACCGCGATTATGCGGTAGTCAGCCTCGCCGCGGAGCTTTTCGCCCATGAAGGGAGCTATAAGTCCGCCCAGGTTCGAGCCGCCGCCCGCGCAGCCGATGATCACGTCGGGCTTTATGCCGTATTTGTCCATGGCCGCCTTCGTCTCAAGGCCGATGACCGACTGATGGAGGAGCACCTGATTTAATACGCTTCCAAGCACGTAGCGGTAGCCGGGGTTCTTTACGGCGACCTCAACGGCCTCGGAAATGGCGCAGCCAAGGCTTCCCGTGGTGCCGGGATGCTCGGCCAGTATCTTCTTGCCCACGTCCGTTGTCTCCGACGGGGAGGGCGTTACGCTTGCGCCGTAGGTGCGCATTACCTCGCGGCGGAAGGGCTTCTGCTCGTAAGACACCTTTACCATATATACCTTGCAGTCAAGGTCGAAGTACGCGCATGCCATGGAGAGAGCCGTGCCCCATTGACCCGCGCCCGTCTCGGTGGTGACGCCCTTAAGGCCCTGCTTCTTTGCGTAGTACGCCTGAGCGATGGCGGAGTTGAGCTTATGGCTTCCGCTCGTGTTGTTGCCCTCGAATTTGTAGTAGATCTTCGCGGGAGTGCCAAGCTTCTGTTCAAGGCAGTACGCGCGAACCAGCGGAGAGGGGCGGTACATCTTATAGAAGTTTCTTATCTCATCGGGTATCTTTATATACGCGGTCGTATCGTCAAGCTCCTGAGCCACAAGCTCCTCGCAGAATATCCCGCTCATCTCCTCTGCCGTGAGCGGCTTATGCGTTCCGGGGTTTAAAAGCGGCGCCGGCTTTACCTTCATATCGGCGCGCATGTTGTACCACGACGTGGGCATCTCCGATTCTTCAAGATAAATTTTGTACGGTATTGCTTTCTCTGACATTGTTATGTCCCCTTTCTATGAATATATTTTTTATATGCAAAATCAAAAAACCACATCATCCCATTTATTGGGACGATGTGGTCGTGGTGCCACCCAATTTCAAGCCCGAAGGCTCCTTTTACAGATACGCGGATAAATCCGGTGATATCCTGCCCCTGTAACGCGGGGCTCGCGGCGCAGACTACTTTAAAAAATTTCGCCCTTGCTTCTCTGAAGTCCATTCACAAGGCTCCGCGTACCTGCATCGCACCGCCGCAGGCTCTCTTCAACGCTTATACCATGCTACTTCTCTTCGTCAAAGAATTTCTGATATTGGAATTATCATACTCTCACAAATTTTATTTGTCAAGTGGTTTTTAAAATTATTTTTTCGTCCTTTATAAAGCTTTTTATCGCCTCCGCGTCGCGCATGCCGCGCTCATAGAGCCTGTCAAGCTTGCCTCTCTCCTTCGTAAGGGCGAGCATGCCTTCCGTGTCGTCCGGGGCGACTATGAGCACGCGTCCCTCGCGGGCGTACTTTTCAAGCAGCTTCATCTGCGAATTGTAGACGTAGGCCCGCTTCGCCATGCTCACGGCCGACATGGGTCGCTGGGGAATAAGTATCGCCATAAGCGCGTCCTGAAGGTGGTTCCGTCTGTACGTGCGCTTTTTCGTAAGCACCACCACCACCTTGTCGCACCCGAGCTCAAAGGCCCGCTCTATGGGTATGGGGTCGGAAAGGCCGCCGTCAAAGTAGTATCTGCCCCTGTATTTATAAGCCCCGTTCACTATGGGCAGGTTGCAGGAGCATTTAAGCACGCCGTAATCGTCCTG
>JAFOLN010000033.1 GCA_017419325.1 Clostridia bacterium | reverse complement strand
CTCCTTGTGGGCGTGAACTTTGCGAAGGGCGCGGCGTATGCCCACGGGAAGCCGCTCATCCCGGTGCATCACATCCGCTCCCATGTGGCGGCGAACTACATAGCGCATCCCGACCTAAGGCCGCCGTTCATCGCGCTTATTGCCTCCGGCTCCCACAGCCACATAGTGCTGGTTACGGATTATACGAAATATAAGATACTGGGGCGCACCCGCGACGACGCGGCGGGAGAGGCCTTTGACAAGGCGGCAAGGGTCCTGGGGCTTCCCTATCCCGGCGGCGTTCATATCGACAGGCTTTCGCGCGAGGGAAACGCGGCGGCGATAAAGTTCCCCCGGGTGCATTTTAAGGACGCGCCCTATGATTTCAGCTTCAGCGGGGTAAAGACCTCCGTTATAAATTACGCCCATACATTAAGCCAGCGCGGGGAGGAGATGAACCGCGCCGATGTGGCCGCCTCGTTTTCCGACGCCGTTACGGGCATACTTTCGGAGAACGTGACGAAGGCCGCGCTTTCGGCAGGCGTCGGGCGCGTTGTTATGGCCGGGGGCGTATGCGCAAACTCTGTTTTAAGGGGCAAGCTTGAGGCGGCGGCGAAGAAGCATTCATTCGAGCTTTTCATGCCGCCGATACCGCTTTGCACCGACAACGCGGCCATGGTGGGCTCGCAGGCCTATTATGAATACAAGAGCGGAAAAAGGGCCGACCTTACTCTGAACGGAAAGTCGGCGGAGTCAATCGAATGAGCAAAAGTATGCAAAAATGAAAGAAAAGGTCGTTATGTAAACTTGGGCTTTGAATACGGCAACATTTATTTCGTGTTCATATTTCTGCAAAAAGTAAAAAAACCCTGTTAAAATGGGGCTTGTACTGTTCAAAACTCTGTTGATAATGTGGAAAAGTCCATGAATGCGAACATTTTTTTCGGTTTATGAAAACTTGTCTGCACTATTTTGGTAAAAATGCATAAAGTGCAGACGACAACAGGGCTTTTTTGAAAAAGCCGGAGGATTGAAGGTGAAGGCTTGAACAATGCCTTGATAAAAAAACTCAAAGAGGCGGTTGCGGCGATACTGCCGATAACCGTAATAGTGGTGATTCTGAATTTTACCGCGGCCCCGGCGTCATGGGGGACGCTCGGGCTCTTTATAATAAGCGCCCTTCTTCTCATCGTGGGGATGGGGCTCTTTACGCTGGGCGCGGACGTGTCCATGATGCTCATGGGAGACCTTATCGGCGCGCAGCTTTCAAAGTCGAGAAAGCTCTGGCTCTTTATCGTCGTATGCTTCGTTCTGGGCTTCGCCGTTACGGTGGCGGAGCCGGACCTTTCGGTGCTGGCGGGGCAGGTGCCCGCCATACCCGACAATACGATAATATTTACCGTGGCGCTGGGCGTGGGCATATTTTTGGTGCTTGCGGCGCTTCGGGTAATATTCGGCCGGAAGCTTAAAATAACGCTTCTCATACTTTACGCGGCGGTCTTTGTTATGGCGCTTTTCGTGTCGGACGGGTTTCTCGGCGTGGCCTTTGATTCGGGCGGCGTGACCACGGGGCCCATTACGGTGCCCTTTATAATGGCGCTGGGCATAGGTATATCTGCGGTGCGCGGCGGCGCAAGCTCCCGCGACGACTCCTTCGGATATATCGCGCTTTGCTCCGTGGGGCCGATAATCGCCGTTATGGCCATGGGCCTTGTATTCGGCTCGCCCGCAGGCACGCAGAGCCTGCCGGAGGCGCCCGTGATAAACGGCGCGGGCGATCTGTTTCGGGCGCTTTTCGGGAGCCTGCCCGAATATTTTTCCCACGTTGCGCTTGCGCTTATACCGATACTCGTTTTTTTCCTTATATTTCAGGCCATATTCTTAAAGCTCCCGAAAAGGAGCCTTGCGAAGATTCTTGTGGGCGCGGGGTATACGTATATAGGGCTCGTTATATTCCTTGACGCCGTGAACGTGGGCTTTATGCCCATGGGCTGCCACATAGGAGAGAGCATTGCGGGGCTTTCGTATAACTGGATTCTTGTGCCGCTGGGGGCGTTTATGGGCTTTTTCGTCGTTATGGCGGAGCCCGCGGTTCATGTGCTTACGGAGCAGGTCGAGAGCGTTTCGGGCGGCTCCATATCGAGAAGGTCCATGCTCATGTGCATGGCAATAGGCGTGGCGGGGTCGCTTGCGCTGTCCATGATAAAGAGCCTAAACGGTCTGTCGCTCTGGTGGTTCGTGGCTCCGGGGTACGCGCTGGCCATTATACTTTCCTTCTTTACGCCCGACGTGTTCACCGCCATTGCCTTTGACTCGGGGGGCGTTGCGTCGGGGCCGATGACGGCCACGTTCCTTCTGCCGCTGTCCATGGGGGCCGTTTCGGCCACGGGGGGCGACATGATGACGGACGCCTTCGGCATTGTGGCGATGGTGGCCATGACGCCGCTTATAACGATTCAGATAATGGGTCTCATTTATAAGATTAAACTGAGACGCGCCGCGAGCGTTTCACAGGCCGACGCGGACGGCGACGATATCGTTGAATTTTCGGATGAAGAGTGAGGTGCGCAAAGACAGCTATGAAAGAAGAATTAAAAAGGACGGTAAAGCCCATAAAGCTGCTTATAGCCGTTGTTTCGCGCGGGCAGGGGCCCAAGGTATCGAAGGAGGCGCGCCGCCTCGGGGCCCACGGCGGCATGGTCATGCTGGGACGCGGCACCGCGCCCACGGAGATGCTTGAGATACTCGGCATAGGCGGAAGCGAGAAGGATATATTCATATGCGCCGTATACGCGGGCGAGGCCCACGAAATACTTACGGCGCTGTCGGACAAAATGGGCTTTTCAAAGCCCGGCGGGGGCGTCGCCTTTACGGTGCCCGTTCAGAGTATTGCGGGTATGACGCTTTTTAATATGATAATGGGCGAAAGACTTACGGAAAGGGGCGAAAAGGGATGAGTTCGGAGGTTTATAAAAGCGAGCAGTATGAGCTTATACTTGTCATAGTGAACCGCGGCTTTGCGGACGACGTTATGGACGCGGCAAGGGGCGCGGGAGCCCACGGCGGCACTGTATTCCTTGCGCGGGGCACGGGCAGCCGCGAGACGCAGAAGTTCTTCGGCATGACGATACAGCCGGAAAAGGAGATAGTCATGATACTTGTGCCGCGTCAGAAGAGGCGCGATATAATGCGCGCCGTAAGCGCAGGAGCGGGACTTAACCGCGAGGGGCGCGGCATGGCCATCTCTCTGCCCGTTGACGACATCGCGGGCGTTGTGAGGATGATGAGCGAGGAATAACAGGGGGCGCGCACGGCCATAATATCATGCGGAGGTGTATATTCGCATGAAAGCCATTGTTTTGGCGGGAGGCCGCGGCGCGCGGCTCTGGCCGCTTACCGGGGAAAGACCGAAGCCGCTGTCCGATATTTTCGGTAAAAGCGTGCTTGAGCATACGATAGGGGCGCTTTCACGGGCGGGGTTTACCGATATCGGCATAACCCTGGGCTTTATGCCGGAAAAGATAACGGAAGCGCTCGGAAGCGGGAGCCGGTTCGGCGTGTCGCTTTCTTATTTCAGAGAGGAAAAGCCGCTGGGCACCGCCGGATGCGTTAAGGCGGCCGAGGGCTTTTTTTCGGATGACGCGGACGTTCTTGTGGTAAGCGGAGACGCGGTGTTCAATTTTGACTTAAAGGAGGCCGTAAATTTCCATAAACGGCGGGGCGCGGACGCCACCGTGCTTCTTTATCACGCGGCCGACCCCGTCAGGTACGGCACGGTGCTTCTTGACGGCGATATGCGCATCGTGCGCTTTACGGAGAAGCCCGCGTGGGAGCGGGTGTGCTCCGACCTTGTGAATACGGGGATATATGTTTTGAAAAGCTCCCTTTTCGGGCTTGTGCCGGGGGACGCGCCATTTGATTTCGCGCGCGATCTTTTTCCCGAGGCGCAGAGGCAAAAAAGGGCGCTTTTCGGCTTTTTGGGGGACGGCTACTGGTGCGACATGGGCGACCCGGGGGCGTATCTTCGCTGTCACCGCGATATTTTCGACAACGCGGGCGGCATAGGCGAAAGCCTTCTCGGAAGCGGATACGCCCGCATATGGGACGAACGGGGGAGCGCGTTCCCCGGTGCGCGGATAGTGCCGCCCGTGTATATTGGGCGGGGCGCGCACATTGCGGCGGGCGCCGCGGCGGGGCCGTATACGGTAATAGGCGACGGCTGCGATATAGCGGCGGGGGCCGACGTGAGAGAAAGCGTGCTTATGGGGTCCGTGAAGGTCGAAAAGGGCGCGTCCGTTACAGGCGCGGCGGTGGACGAGGGCGCGCATATAGGCGCGCGGGCTCATATAGGCGAGGGCTGCGCCGTGGGCGCGGGGGCGTATATAGGAAAGGACGCGGAGCTGGGGCGCGGCGCGCTAATACGCCCTCGGGCAGTCATCGCGCCGGGCGACGAGGGAGAGCGTGGGCTTCGCGTAACGGGAAGCGGCGCCGTTGTAAGCCTGTGCGATGATTTTTCGCCCGCCTCGCTCATTGACCTTGGGGCGGCGCTTTCCCGCGTTACGGACGGGGAGCTTTCGGCCGTGGGAAGCTGCGGCTGCCGCGAGGCGGCCTTTGTAAGCTCCCTTATAGCGGAGGGGCTGTCCCTCGGGGGCATGAGCGTCGTAGACGCGGGGGCTCTGAACCGGGGCGCGTGCGCGTATGTTGTGCGGCGCATGGGCTGTGACGCGGGCGTATATTCGGAGTGCGCGGCGGGAAGGGTGCGCGTAAGCTTCATGGGCGCGGACGGTCTTCCCCTGCCGCCGAAGGTGACGGGCGCGCTCGGACGAGCCGCGCTATACAGGCGGAGCGCGGACTTTTCGCGCCTTCGGGCGGCGCAGCGGCTTTCGTTTCCCCGGGCGGCCGAGCTCTATATCGACGCGATGGCGAGGGCGCTTTATCTGCCCGCTGGCGGCAGCGTCCGCCTTACGGGGCGCGGCGCGGACTATGAGACGGCGAAGCGCATATTCGGGCGCATCGGGGTTGACGCCTGCGGCGAAGCGGGGGACGTTTACGACATAACGGACGGCGTGCTTGAGATTATAACGAAGAAAAACGAGGTGATATCCGGGGAGCGGCTTTTGCTTCTGTGCGCCCTTGTATATTACAGGGAGGGGGCGAGAGCGCGGTTCCCCGTGCCGCCGCAGCTTGGTGAGGCGGCGGACGCGATAAAAGAGAAGTACGGCGGCGCGGACGGCGGAGAGGATGTGTGCGCGCAGTCGATGGCGCACGACGCGGCGGTGCAGGCCTGCCGCATAGCCTGCCATGCGCTTTACCGCGGCGTGGGCGCGGACGAGCTTTTAAGGGAGCTGCCCGAGGTTTTTGTCATGAGCCGAAGCGTGTCCTGCGCTCCCGCGGGGCGGGCGCGGACGATGAGGAGGCTTTTTTCGTACGCGGGGGAGGACGCGTCCAGCGACGGCATCGTAAAGATTCGGCGGCCCCGCGGCAGCGTTGTGATATGCCCCGAGGAGGGGGCGGAGAGGATTGTCCTTCATGCGCAGGGCGAGACGCAGGAGGCGGCGCGGGAGCTGTGCGACTTCTTTGACGAGCTCATAGGAAGGATGAAGGGAGATACTGCGCCGCGCAGATAAAAGGATTCTTTTTTAATGCCGCATTACAAACGGCGGGAACCGAAGTCACGGGCGCGACAGCGCCAATTGGTGGAAAAACAGTCTTGAATGATGCCTCATGGCGAGACGCTTCG
>JAFOLN010000256.1 GCA_017419325.1 Clostridia bacterium | reverse complement strand
GGGATTTTTTTATATAAAAGTGAAATGAGACAAAAACGTCCCATTGCCTTCGCTATGATATGAGCGTAACGAAAAAAACTTATTAAACGGAGGCAGTATTATGAAAGCATTTGACAGGATCATTGGCTACAGAGAGATTAAAAGTCAGCTTATCGTCATAGCGGACACGCTTAAAAACAGGGAGGCCTACAGGGCGCTGGGCGTTGATATGCCCCGGGGGCTCCTTCTTTACGGCGAGCCGGGCGTGGGGAAGTCGCTTATGGCAAAGTGCCTTATTGAGGCGTCGGGGCTTTCCGTGTTCACCTGCCGAAAGACGGAGCCGAACGGCGAATTCGTAAAGACCATAAAGAACACCTTCGACCGCGCATCACAGGCTGCTCCGTCCATCGTTTTTCTTGACGATATGGACAAATTCGCAAACGGAGACCAGAGGCGGCGCGACTGCGAGGAATATGTGACCGTGCAGGCCTGCATAGATGAAACAAAGGGCAGGGATGTGTTCGTGCTGGCCACGGCAAACGATACGGACAAGCTGCCCGATTCGCTTATGAGGGCGGGACGCTTCGACAGGGTGATAGAGATAGAAGCGCCCGAAGGAAAGGACGCGGAGGACATAATAAAGCATTATCTTTCCAGAAAGAAGATGGTCTCGCAAGCAGAACACACGGCCATAGCGGCCATGCTTAAGGGGAAGTCCTGCGCCGCGCTCGAGACCGTTATAAACGAAGCGGGCATAATCGCGGGATACAGACGCGAGGAGTGCATAACGAACAGGCATATAATAGAGGCCTGCCTTCAGATAGATGGCGGTATCACACCCGGCGCATATATGCCCATAGACTTAGAGCGAAAAAGTCTCGCTTCACGGGTTGTATATCACGAAGCGGGACACGCCACAGCAGCCGAGCTTCTCTCCCCGGGCAGCGTATTGCTTGCGGCGGTCTATCGGTCGGGAGACGGATTCACGGGCTTCGTAAGGGCGAAGCATGATCCAAACGACTGCGATGCGCTTAACGGTATCATGGTAGACCTGGGCGGCCGCGCGGCAACAATGATAAAATACGGAGAGGTCGATCTGGGCTGCTTAGACGATCTGTGTTCGGCCTTCGGACAGGCGCACAGGCTTACGGAGGGTATATGCTACATGGGGCTTGCGTTTTTCGCGTATGATCGTTCGGAGCTGTCGCAGGAGAAGCTTTCCGGGATTGAAGCGGCCGTGACCGCTCTCGTTGAATCGGAATACCAAAAGGTGCAGAAGCTGCTTACCGAGCACAGACCCTTTTTTGAGGCAATGGCGCAGGCCATCGCCGACAAGGGGATACTTACGGCGGAGGACATAAGAGTGCTCCGCGAGGAGTACGCGGCGAAAGAAGCATGACAAAAAACGTACCCCGTGGGACAAAAACGTCCCACGGGGTGTTGTATTATAATATCGAAAATGATAATATAAAGACAGGTGATGAAATTGTATACAAAACAGTCAAAAAAGCTTCTTATTATGAATATTCTGGACATCCTCAAAAAATATACCGACGCGGATCACAGGCTCAGTCAGAAGGATATAGTAGACATCCTCAGGCGCGAGTACGACATGAAGGCGGACAGGAAGGCGGTGCGCCGCAATATCCTTGACCTTATAGACTTCGGCTACGCGATAGAGTACAGCGAGTCCCTTCGCATGATGACGAACGCGAAGACCGGCGAGAAGGAGGAGACGTATATCCTCTCGGATTTTTATCTTATGAGGGATTTCGACGATTCCGAGCTTCGCCTGCTCATAGACAGCCTGCTGTTTTCAAAGCACATCCCCTACAATCAGTGCAAGGCGCTGGTGGAGAAGCTGGAGGGACTGTCAAACGTATACTTTAAGGTTCATGTGCGCCACATCCACACCATGCCCCAGAACCTGCCCCAGAATCCCGGCCTCTTTCTTGCGATAGAGCTTCTTGACGAGGCCATATCGAAGGGGAGGAAGGTGTCGTTTAAGTATCTCGACTACGGCACGGACAAAAAGCGTTACCCGAAGCGCCGCGAGGACGGTACGGTGCGCGAATATGTGGTGAGCCCCTATCAGATGGCGGCGAAGGAGGGAAAATACTACCTTATCTGCAACTATGACAAGTATAACGATATCTCGAACTACCGCATTGACCGAATAGACGACGTAAAGGTGCTGGACGAGCCCGTAAAGCCCTTTGAAACGCTGGACGGCGCCGGCGGCCGCTTTGATCTTGCAAAATACATGAGGGAGCACGTCTATATGTTCTCAAGTGAGAACGTCCGCGTGCGGTTTCGCATAGTTCGGGATATGATAGTCGAAGTTATAGATATGTTCGGCATGGACGTGCGCTTCTTTGACGAAACGGAAAGCCACGTTACGGCGGAGGCCGTCGTGAACAGGTCGTCAATGAAGCAGTTCGCAAAAAGCTACGCACCCGACGTTATGGTGCTAAAGCCCCGCGACCTGGCGGACGAGGTAAGAAACGAAGCCCGCCGCACCGTAGAGGCGTATGATGAGATGGAGCCCGGGAAGAAATAAAAATAGATGGAAGGAGAATGAAAGATGGCAAAGGCAAAGAAGTATAAACTTATAACGCCGAATGAAGAGGTAATAAAAACATTCAACGCACTATGGACTAAAGACGACGAGAGTAAGATTACAAAAATGAAACTGTTTGAAGG
>JAFOLN010000255.1 GCA_017419325.1 Clostridia bacterium | reverse complement strand
GCAAGGCCGATGTTCGCCGCGTCTCTGGAGATATACCAGCCGGTGAAGGTGAAGCCGTCGGCCGTGGGGTCGTCGGGCCTTGCCGCCGTGCCGTTCAGCTCTATCCGCTGTTCGTCTATCTGGCTGCCGTGGCCGTTCATGTCAAAGGTCACGGTGCGGTAGGCGGTGCTTTCCCATCTCGGCGTGAACACCGTATCGTTCGATACGGTTATGCTTTTGCCCGGAAACACACCCGTGTTCTGCGTGGAAACGTCCCAGTAGACAAAATGCTTGCCCGAGGGCGCTTTGAACGTGCATTCCGGCGCGGTGTAGCTTTCGCCGCTGAGCCTCGAATCGGACGCCATCGTGCCCGAGCCCCCGCCGGAGTCAAAGCTTATATTACATATCTTTATCCACTTCGCCTTAAGCGCCGTATGGCCCGTTACGGGCTTTGAAAAATCATATTTGTTGTCGTCCGTATAGCCCCCTCCGCTTTTATACCAGCCGTCGAAAATATATCCCGCCTGGGAAGGATCGTCTGGGCGCTCGGCGGTCTTCCCGTATTCGACTTCCTGAACTGACGGCTGCGTGCCTATGCCCAGCGAATTGAAGGATACAAGATATTTGCTTATCGTCCATTTTGCGTAAAGGGTCATATCCTTCGTAACGGGCGTGTCAAAATCGTACGCGTGCGTATATTCGGGGTCAAGGTACCAGCCCTCCAGATCGTGGTGGTCGCTCGTTACGCCCTTGGGAGACGCGGCCTTGTCGCCGTAGAGCACCTTCTGCGGGGCGGGCGCGGACGCTTCGCTGCCCGTGTCGAAGCTTACGGTATACGCCTTTCTCTGCCACCTTGCATAGAGCGTAAGATCGTTCATGATCGGAGTTGAAAAATCATAGGGCTTCGTGAACCTGCTGTCCGTATACCATCCGCCGAAGGTATATCCCGCGATGGACGAGGGTATCGGCGGCTTGGAAGCGCATGTGCCGGGCAGCACGGCCTGCACGGGAATGCTCCTGGGATACTCGTTTCCTACGAAGGTCACGGCGTATCCCTGCCTTATGTAGAAGGGCATGCTGTCATCGGCGGTATATGACGGTTTATAGTAGTGGCGTATCCGGTACGGATATGAGCTTACCCAATTCTCATTGACAGTTATGGTCATGTTGCTGTCCAGAAGTATGCTGTCGTCCCAGCCACAGTCGCCCATATCTTCCATAATACTCCACAGGCTTTGCGCATTCATCAATCCCGGACTGTAAACAGAGTAGTATCCCCCGCTTTTTCTGCTCGACACCTTCTCGGTATCCGGTATCTCTATGTTTATCTCCCAGCTCACCTCCGCCGTTCCCCCGGTGGGCACGATAACGTCCTGCGGCTGCTTAAAGAAGCATAATCTGTTGCTAAGAACGACAAAGAACGGGTCGCTTACGCAAAGCACCTCGCTTCCGTCCTTTACGTAGATGCGATAGGGCGGCTGATCAGACCTGGAGTAGAATCGCCGCGGAACGGCAATGAGCATATCCCTTGTATTATCGATCTGATATCCGTTCTCCTGGGTAAAAAGCGCACTTACGTTGAACATCTGCTCACCGAATACGCCTCCCGTTATCCAAAACGTGTTGTTGTCCTTCGGCACAAAATTCACCTGCCAGAAAAGCACTCCGAAATCATCGGTAAGCTCCATCGAGACGTTGTTAGGCTGGATCGTAAAGGCAGGCTCCGCCGCTGCCTCAAGCTCTGCCTGCGCATTTGCGGGAGCCGCAAAAACCGGCAGAAAGGCCGCAAGCAGCGCAATGCAGATAAGAAAACAAAGTACTTTGTTTACCGTTTTACTCATGAAATCCCACCCGTTCCTTCCATATAGCTTCGTTTAAATCCTTCTGACCAAAAAGCGGATTCGGCAAAAATGTTCAAATCCAGCCTACCCGAGCCGAATTAAGACAAAAACATACACTTGCGCATATTATTTTATAATATTATACCACTAATATGAAAACTATACAAACGGAAAACAGCCTTATTATATGGAATTATATACTTTACAAGAAAACGCCTCCGCCATTATGGCGGAAGCGTTTTTCCGATAAGCAGTTACGCTTTTCCTTCTATTTTTGCTATGGACTGCATTACGGAGTCGAGCAT
>JAFOLN010000032.1 GCA_017419325.1 Clostridia bacterium | reverse complement strand
TAAGTGCCATGACACTATCCTTTCTTTTCTTCGGGGCCGTTCCTTTGACCCAGATAGTTATTTATAAAAAGCCGCGTTGCTTCGCGGTTTTTACCAATAAAAAAGGCAGCCTGTATTTCTACAGGTTGCCTTTGCAATATGAACGGCTATATCGGGCGCAATTTTTGTAAGAAATAGTTATTATGATAAAAAGACGGCTTTCCGCCCGTTTTGGGAGCGGAAAGCCGTCTTGCTGTAGAAAATCACTCTATAAGGAGAAAAAATAGATATTGTCAGGTGTTAGATTTCGCGGGTCCACAGGGATGCGAGAGCGGGGCCGCCGCCTACGCAGAGGGATGCGCAGCCGATCTTGTAGTTCTGTCTCTTCATCTCGTAAAGCATGGTTACGATTATGCGGAGAGCCGAGCAGCCAACGGGGTGACCGAGCGAAATACCGGAGCCGTTAGCATTTACCTTGGAGCGGTCGAGCTTGTAGCCATAGTCAGCTTCGAGCTTTCTCTCAACGCCAATGAACTGAGCTGCAAACGCCTCGTTGATCTCCCAGTAGTCAACGTCGTCGAACTTAAGGCCTGCCTTCTCAAGGCACTTCGGGATAGCAACTGCGGGGCCGAGACCCATAACGTCAGCCGGAACGCCCTTTGCTGCGATGTAGAGCATCTTAGCCATAGGCTCAATGCCAAGCTCCTTAGCCTTGTCAAGAGACATAACGATAACTGCTGCTGCAGCGTCGTTTATACCGGATGCGTTTGCCGCGGTGGTAACGCCGTCCTTAGTGAAAACGGGCTTTAACTTCGAGATGGACTCCATGGTGCAGCCCTTTATCATGTGCTCGTCTTCCTTTAAGATCTTGTCGCCCTTTCTCGTGGTCTTGATGATCGGAATCATCTCTTCGTCGAACTTACCCTCTTCGGTAGCCTTGCATGCGCGGGAATGGCTGAGAACTGCCAGCTCGTCGCATTCCTGACGGGTGATGTTGTACATCTTTGCTACGTTCTCTGCGGTAACGCCCATGTGACCGCCGGAGAGCTCGTCGTAAAGACCGTCGTGGAGCATTGCGTCATAGAGCTCTGCGCCGCCGCCCGTGGGGATGCCGCCCATGCGGTAACCGAGACGAGCCTTGGGAAGAAGGAACGGAGTCTGAGTCATGTTCTCAACGCCGACAACCAGACCGATATCGGTCTTGCCCAGCTGGATGTTGTTGCATGCGATCTCAAGAGCGCGCATACCCGATGCACAGTTCTGGTTTACGCTCAATGCGTTGCTCTCTACCGACATGCCGATGCGCTGGGAAACCTGACGAGCAGGAAGAGAACCCTGCATCGAGGTGTATATCTGACCCATAACTATCTCGTCAACGTCTTCCGGCTTAATGCCTGCGCGCTTTATAGCCTCTTTACCTACTGCTATTGCAAGCTCTCTTGCGGGGGTGTCGGAAAACTCGCCGCAGAACTTACCTATCGCCGTACGGCACGCACTTACAATTACAACTTCTTTCGTCTGCATAATGATCCTCCTCAATGATATTTTAATATAAATTTTGTTTTCTCTAAACACTTTGTTATTTTTACTACAATCTTATTATAGCGAAGCTTTTTTAGCTTTGCAATAGTGAAAATGCATAAAATTTATAAACAAACTTGAATTATTTCACGCTTGTATGTACAATTTACACAAATCGCGCTGTTTTGCATAAAAAACAACGGCGGTACGAGGATGTACCTCATACCGCCGTATACAGTATAGTAAAAGTATTTTTTATTCGCCCTTGAACTGAGGCTTTCTTTTTTCTCTGAAGGCTGCAGTTCCCTCTTTTGTGTCCTCCGTGACCATAAGAAGCGAAAATCCCAGCGCCTCAAGATAAAGACCCGCGTCGAGATTTGCGGACATTGAATGAAGGATGAGCTTCTTTGCAACGGATATTGCAAGAGGCGCTCTCGTCGCTATTTTCTTTGCAAGTGCCATTGCCTCGTCCATAAGGTCATCAAGAGGCACGCACTTCATTACAAGTCCCATCTCGGCAGCTTCGGGGCCAGTTATCTCGCGCCCGGCGATAACGACTTCCTTCGTGCGGCCTACGCCTATTATTTTGGCAAGCCTCTGGGTTCCGCCGAGTCCGGGAATGAGACCCAGCTTGGGCTCGGGCAGACCGAAGCGCGCGTTTTCGGATGCGATGCGTATATCGCAGGCAAGTGTAATCTCAAAGCCGCCGCCGAAAGCATAGCCGTTTACTGCGGCGATGACCGGCTTTGCACCGGTCTCCAGCTTGTTTGCTGCAAGATCGGCCCATCTCGTTTTAAGTGCGCTTGTTGTTCCGGAGGATGAGAACTCTGAAATGTCCGCGCCGGATATGAACGCCTTGCGTCCTGCGCCCGTAAGAATTATAACCTTGATATCGGGATCCTCTTCCGCCTCGCACAGGAACTCATAAAGCTCTCTGAAGCATGCCTGGCTTACTGCATTAAGGACTTTTTCACGGTTAATGGTGAATATCGCAACGTTATCCTTTACTTCCAGCAGAAAATTCTCATACTTTTTTTCGGTATTCATATGCTTTCGACTCCTTTGTTTAATATTTATACTTATAAAAGTATATGTACTGTAATTAAGTATACCTGCGGACGTTGATTTGTCAATACATTTTTCTAAAAATAACCTTGATGAGGACAAAGAGTAAGTCGTTTACAGTTTTTTGGCATTTATTTTTGATTATTTTCTCATTTTGGTTGTTAAATTGGTAAATGTATGTTAAAATATTAAAAAAATTGATGCATATTTTCATGAAAGTACTAAATTTACGGAGGGATAATTTATGGCATGGAAAAGATTTATCATTGAGTTCGGTACCGGCGTTGACGTACACGGCATCGATGTAACGAAAGCGGCTCAGAAGGCGGTTAAGGACGCCGTATCTCAC
>JAFOLN010000031.1 GCA_017419325.1 Clostridia bacterium | reverse complement strand
AATATGTACGTTATTACCTCCGTGTCCGTCTGAAGCGTGCATTTGTAGCCGTACATCTCAATGGCGCGGCGGTTCGCGTCGTAGGACGAGATCTCGCCGTTGTGTACTATGGAATAGTCAAGCAGCGCAAAGGGATGCGCGCCGCCCCACCATCCGGGGGTGTTCGTGGGGTATCGCCCGTGAGCCGTGAAGCAGTAGCCCTCGTATTCGTCCAGGCGGTAGAAGCGCCCCACATCCTCCGGGAAGCCCACGGCCTTGAAGACGCCCATATTCTTGCCCGACGAGAAGATATACGCGCCGTCTATCTCCGTGTTTATGCGGAAAACGCACTTTACAACGAACTCCTCCTCGGTAAGCTGGCTCTCAGAAAGCTTCGTGGGCAGCGGGAGCACGAAGTAGCGCCATATGAGCGGCTCGTCCGTTATCTCCTTTACCTTTTTCGTAGGTATCTTTGAAAGGTTTATTATGTCGAAGTGACGCTCAAGAAACTCCTCGCATTCGCGCTTGGCCTTTAATGTGTCGTAAAATATATGAAAGGCGTAATAATCCTTGTATTCGGGATATATGCCGTAGCCCGCGAAGCCGCCGCCGAGACCGTTGGAGCGGTCGTGCATGACCTCTATGGAGCGGATTATGCTCTCACCCGAAAACCGTTTTCCCGACCGTGAGAAAATGCCCGAAATAGCGCAGCCGGAAGGGATGCGTATCTCGCCTTCTCTTCTTATATCGTTCATTTTTCGCACCTCCGAAATCAAAAAAACAAAAAGACGCTCACCCGAACGCACGCACAGCGTGTGTTCGAATGAACGCCTTTGTTCATCGTGATTGTCAGTATATACCCGAAACCGTCTGTTGTCAAGGGCTTTTGAAAGTTTTTTCTTTTTATGACTTCCGGGATGCTTTTTTACTCTATTGAAAATTTTTTCAAAAAAAGTGTTGACAAATAAAAATCCGCCGTGCTACAATGTCACCGTAAACAGCAAAGGCGCTGTGTGTGGATATTCCACGCACGGCGTTTTTTGTTTTTCATTAAAATTTTGAGGTGACTTAGATGAGCAGTCTTATAAAACCCGAGGGCTACAAGAGCAGACTTTCCGTTTACGACACGCAGAAGGCCATCGGCCTTACGAAGCGCATTTTTGAGGATAACTTAAGACGGGCGCTGAACCTTTCGCGCGTGTCCGCGCCGCTTTTCGTCGATCCCGCCACGGGCTTGAACGACGACCTTAACGGAGTCGAGCGCGCCGTGACCTTTGACATAAAGGAGACGGGCACCACGGGCGCGGTGGTACATTCGCTTGCCAAGTGGAAGCGTATGGCGCTTTATAAATACGGCTTCTCCGTGGGCGAGGGGCTTTACGCCGACATGAACGCCATTCGCCGCGACGAGGAGCTTGACAACCTTCATTCAATATACGTGGATCAGTGGGACTGGGAGGCGATAATCGCAAAGCAGTCCCGTAACGAGGAATACTTAAAGGAGACCGTCATAAAGATAGTCGACGCCATATGCACCGCGAAGGAGCGCTTGAACGACTTCTTCCCCGCCCTTATGACCGAGCTCTCGCGGGACGTTTCCTTCGTTACTTCGGAGGAGCTTCTTTCGATGTACCCGGACAAAACGCCGAAGGAGCGCGAGGCATTATATGTGCGGGAGCATAAGACGGCCTTCATCATGCACATAGGCGACACCCTCGCGGACGGCCGTCCCCACGACGGACGCGCCCCCGACTATGACGACTGGCACTTAAACGGCGACATACTCTTTTGGAACGAAACTCTCGGCTGCGCCTTCGAGGTGTCGAGCATGGGCATCCGCGTGGACGCGGAGTCTCTTTCCTATCAGCTTGAAAAGTCGGGACAGAACGCGCGCCGCGAGCTTATGTTCCATAAAATGCTCCTTGACGGCACACTCCCCCTCACCATGGGCGGCGGCATAGGACAGTCGAGATTATGCATGCTCATACTTGAAAAGGCGCACATAGGCGAGGTGCAGGTGTCCATATGGGACGATAAAACGATAAGCGAATGCAAATCGGCAAATATAGGATTACTGTAAGAGAGGAGAAGCGAAAATGAACAATATCCCCGAAATCTTCGGCAGCATGGTATTTAACGACAACGTGATGCGCGCGCGCCTTCCGAAGGACACGTACAAGGCGCTTAAAAAGACGATAGAGAGCGGCCGCCACCTGGAGAAGGACGTGGCCATGGTGGTCGCAAGCGCCATGAAGGACTGGGCCATAGAAAAGGGCGCGACCCACTTCACCCACTGGTTCCAGCCCATGACGGGCATAACGGCGGAGAAGCACGACAGCTTCATCGCCCCCGACGGACACGGCTCCGTTATCATGGAATTCTCGGGCAAGGAGCTTGTAAAGGGCGAGCCCGACGCGTCGAGCTTCCCCTCGGGAGGCCTGAGAGCCACCTTTGAGGCTCGCGGCTACACCGCATGGGACCCCACCTCCTACGCATTCATAAAGGACGACACGCTCTGCATACCGACGGCGTTCTGCGCGTATTCCGGCGAGGCCCTCGACAAGAAAACGCCGCTTCTTCGCTCCATGGAGGCGCTCGACCGACAGGCCATGCGTATTTTAAGGCTCTTCGGAAACGAGGACGTAAAGCGCGTCATCACCACCGTGGGCCCGGAGCAGGAATATTTCCTTGTGGACAAGGCGGCCTTTCTTTCCCGCCCCGACCTTATATTCTGCGGCCGCACCTTAATCGGCGCCCGCCCGCCCAAGGGACAGGAGATGGAGGATCACTACTTCGGCGCGATAAAGCCGAGAGTTTCCGCATATATGAAGGAGCTTGACCGCGAGCTCTGGAAGCTCGGCGTGCTCGCGAAGACGAAGCATAACGAGGTGGCCCCCGCCCAGCATGAGCTTGCGCCCATATACAGCGAGACAAACGTGGCGACAGACCACAATCAGCTCACGATGGAGCTTATGAAGCGCATCGCGGACAAGCATGATATGGCGTGCCTCCTCCATGAGAAGCCCTTCGCCGGCGTGAACGGCTCCGGAAAGCACAACAACTGGTCAATATCCACCGACATGGGAAAGAACCTTCTTGAGCCCGGCGGCACGCCGGAGAAGAACGCCCAGTTCCTTCTTTTCCTCACGGCAGTCATAAAGGCTGTGGACGAATATCAGGATCTTTTGCGCATAACCGTTGCGTCCGCGGGAAACGATCACCGTCTCGGCGCGAACGAGGCGCCCCCCGCCATTGTGTCCATGTTTTTGGGCGACGAGCTTTCGGCGGTGCTTGAGTCCATCGAGAAGGGCACGGCTTACAGCTCCGCGGAGCATAAAAACATGGAAACGGGCGCGCAGGTGCTGCCCCACTTCCAGAAGGACACCACCGACCGAAACCGCACCTCGCCCTTCGCGTTCACGGGCAATAAGTTCGAGTTCCGCATGCCCGGCTCCGCCGTTTCCGTATCGGGGCCGAATATCGTGCTCAATACCATAGCCGCCGAGATGTTCATGCAGTTCGCCGACGAGCTTGAAAACAGCTCCGACTTACAGGGCGATATTATAAAGCTTATAAGGCGCACCCTTACGGAGCATAAGCGCATAATCTTCAACGGCAACAACTACTCCGACGAGTGGGTCGAAGAAGCCGGGCGCCGCGGACTTCTTAACTTAAAGTCCACCCCCGACGCGCTCCCCCGCATGCTTGACGAGAAGAATATCGCCCTCTTCGAGCGTCACCATGTTCTGAGCCGCGCCGAGATAGAGTCGCGCTATGAGATATATCTTGAAAATTACTCAAAGACGATACATATAGAGGCGCTTACCATGACGGACATGATAAGAAAGGCAGTACTGCCCGCCATCCTTTCGTATGAGACGGAGCTTTCCGGGCTTGTAAAGACGAAAAAGGAGATAGGCATAGAGTCCTCTCTTGAGGAGAAGCTGCTTGTCCGCATGTCGGCGCTGTCGGGCTGCCTTTACAATAAGCTCACCGCGCTTGAGGAGGCCGTTATAGACGGCAGGGACAAGACCGAAGCCCTCGAATGCGCACGATACAACCATGACAGCGTGTTTGCGTCAATGCTGGAGCTTCGCACCGTGTGCGATGAGCTTGAAAGCATGATGCCGGAAGAAAAGTGGCCTTATCCGGCCTACGCAAAGCTTCTGTACAGCGTTGTATGATATAAATCAGCCTGTTCCATTCTTATTTTAATACTCTTTCACAAAAGAAGCGCCGTGCCCCTTCCCGGGCGCGGCGCTTCTTCGAGCCCGCTGTTCCTTTGACGAAAAGCTTCTCGGCCGTATGTCTGTCGGCGCTGGCCTGTTAATAAAAAAGCAAACACGTATGCGCGAATAATGTGGATTTTTAAGGAATCATTTAGTATAATATATGCATAAGGCCCGCTTCGGCTCTGCCGCGCGGCTTTTAAGGAGCAAATTCGAAAAACAGGCAAAACGTTTTAAAAAAATGAAAGGAGACAAAGACCATGAAATTAAAGCTTTTATCTTTAGTTCTCGCTGTCGTTCTTATGTTCTCTCTCGCCGTCCCCGCGATGGCGGATAATTCCGCTTCCCCCTTCTCGGATGTAAGCGAGAGCGACTTCTTCTACCAGCCCGTGCTCTGGGCTGTGGGCGGCGACGTCACTCAGGGCGTAAGCGACGGCAAATTCTCGCCCTACACCATCTGCACCCGCGGTCAGGTAGTAACCTTCCTCTGGCGTGCCATGGGCAAGCCCGAGCCGAATACAAAGACCAATCCCTTCACCGACGTAAGGGACAACGACTACTTCCGCGATCCGGTACTCTGGGCGGTGGAGCAGGGCATTACGAACGGCACCTCCGCCACTACGTTCTCCCCCAATGAGACCTGTACCTGCGCCCATATCCTTACCTTCCTCTCGCGCGCGGTGGACGCAGCGGCGCCCGGCACTCCCAGCCCCGTTTCCTCCCGTTTCCCGGACGGCTGGTACAGCGGAGCCGTAAGCTGGGCCGAGTATCAGGGACTGCTCTCCGGCTTTGAGGATAGCTTTGACATAAACGAGCCCTGCTCGAGAGCATTGACCGTCACCTACCTGTTCAGGGCGCTTGTCTACAATCAGGCTCAGTGGGGCGGCGAATGGGATCCGACTGTAATACAGCGTCAGGTGCTCGTTGACGAGGGCGTTCTCTGCGGCGCAGTGCTTGTGGGCGTATTCGGCGATGAGCGCGGTCAAAACGAGATGATAAGCGACATGGATTACTGGCGTCAGGTACTTGAGGACTCTGGCCTTACGGAGGATTTCGAGTTCCTGCGCGATATGCCCGCATGTCAGATAGTCCAGACCGGCGGCGGACGTGAGCTTTATCTTATAATCCCCACAGACCGCTTCGCCTCGGTCTCCGTAAACAAGTGGATCATGAATGAATCGAACGGCTGGGTCGGCGAGACGGGCGAAGTGCTTTACAAGAGCGATACCGGCGAGCCCTTCCTGCTTTGCTGCAACTGGGTGGACAGCTACCCCGACGCGCAGGTCATCATCGTGGGCGAGAACGGCAGCGTTCTCGACTGGCACCCGCAGCTCAGCATGATGGACGGACATATGGTAACCGTCTCGAACGGCATGTATGTCTATGACTTCACCGTATATCCCGAGGACGGCGGCGTGGGCTGAGCTCACAACTGCATTTATGCGGGCGGCGCGCTGCCGCCCGCTTTTTTATAATTTAGCTTCATCTCATCGCTAACCCGATGCGATTACCCTCCGCCTTCGGCTTCGGGCATAAGTTCGGCTCATCCTGTCACGCTTCGGCTTCGCCTCGCCTTCCCGGAGCCTCACATATCTCACGGACGCGTTCTTTTATACATTGGAACATAATAATACAGCCGCCCAACACGGGGCGGCTGTATTATGGTATGCCCGATGCGATTCGAACGCACGGCCTTTGGAGTCGGAGTCCAACGCTCTATCCATCTGAGCTACGGGCACATATGTGCGGGCGGCGGTTATGCCGCCTGCTTTTTATTCTGTTTTTTATTTTAGCTTCATCTCATCGCATCGCCCGATGCGATTACCCTTCGCCTTCGGCTCCGGGCATAAGTTCGGCTTAGCCGGTCACGCTTCGGCTTCGCCTCGCGTTCCCGGAGCCTCACATATCTCACCCACGGCCTTTGGAGTCGGAGTCCAACGCTCTATCCATCTGAGCTACGGGCACATATGTGCGGGCGGCGGTTATGCCGCCTGCTTTTTATTCTGTTTTTTATTT
>JAFOLN010000254.1 GCA_017419325.1 Clostridia bacterium | reverse complement strand
CCTTGCTATTGCCCTTAACAGTAACAATTTGTCAGAAGTAACAGACGCGACAATTATTGCAGGGTCTTTTCAATCGGTATTTTCAAAAGCTAATATGGGAATACCTTATTTTGTTGGCGTATTTGACGAAATGTGGGGTTCTATGTTTGGCATATATACGGTGTCTGTTGCTCCCGATGGTATCGGCATAGATATTTTGCAAATCGGCTCTCCTGCAAGCGCGTATGTAGCTTCATCTTCAGGCGGTAGTCCGACAAAAAACGTGCTTATTCCTAATGTTAGTTATGCTTCTTTAAATGTTTATCCGGACGGCTCAATAACAGGTTGGTGGGAATGATGAACTATATTGTCGAAATAGTGATTGCTTTGATTGCCTTCGCTGGGACGGCGCTCGGCGCTTTTGCCGCGAATAAAAAGCAGACGGCGCTTATTGCTTACCGTATCGAACAGCTTGAAAAGAAGGTCGATTTACACAATAGTGTTATCGAGCGCACTTACAAGCTGGAAGAGGAAGCGGCGGTCACGGAAGAGAAAATCAAGGTAGTCAACAACAGATTAAAGAATCTTGAAGCAGAGAGGACTTCGCATGAATAATATTCTTTGGCTTACAATAGAACTTGCGGCGGCAATAGCCGCTTTTGTTTTAGGGAAATTCGTGTTTCCGCATATCCCGCAGGACAAGTTTGAAATCTTGGCGGCGTGGGCTTCTCGCTTCGTTATATGGGCGAGAGACTTTTCCGAAGCAGACGGAGATGTAAAGTTCGAAATGGTCATAACGGAACTTCAGAAGATATGCGGTGAATACGGCGTATCTGCTACACGCGAACAGCTTGAAGCGATAGTGCAAGCAGCGTATGACGCTATGATTGAAGGGATGAAGGCAAGTGACCACTCCTCTTGATGTAGCGGCTCGGTATATCGGTTACACCGAATACCCGCCGAACAGCAACCAGACGCTCTTCGGAGCGGACTTCGGAATGAATGGCGTTCCGTGGTGCATGCAGTTCGTACAATTCTGTTTCAAGCACTCCGACCCGGCACACCCGCTCCCTTACAAGACGGCTTCATGCTCGGCTTTGCTCGACTGGTACAAGGCTTACGAGCCGAACAAGATAAAGGTTATGCCGCTCCCGAACGACATCGTTATCTACAAATTCGGGCATACGGGCATAGTTGATAGCGGGAACAGCCAAGCCGTGACCGCAATCGAGGGCAATACATCTGCGCCAAGCGATAAAAATGGCTCGCAGGATAACGGCGGCGGCGTGTATCGCAGAGTGCGCCCGGCAAGTCAGGTCGCGGCGTACATAAGACCGTTCGACACATACAAGGACGATGATTATATGACACGCAAAGAAATATTAGACGAAATCGGCGATGAATGGATTGAACGCTTTGACCAGCTTCCGAAATGGGCGAAGCCTGACATCCGCGAATTGCTGGACAGACAGATAATCAACGGCGGCACGGATTACGATAAAGACCCCGACGACATCAATATGTTCTTGTCGGATATAAAGACCATAATCGCCGTCAAGAGAATGATAGGCTACAAATGAAAGACGAAAAGAAAAGGCTGACACTCGCCAACACGATAATAGTGTTTTGCGTGGTCGTCAGCTTTGTTATTACGCTTGTAACATTATACGAGTACCACAGATTGGATACCGTAATGCCAGCCGGGGTTTTGACGGCTCTGCTTGGATTATGGGGCGGCGAGCTTCTTATAATAGCGCTCCGTCAGATCTTCGGCAGCGACGTCATAAAGCAAGCACGAGGCACAGACGATGAAAACTTTCCTTAATACGATTGTCCCACTCATTCGAGTGCGCGATAAATACTTCCTCCTTTCCCTCATGGGCAATAGCCTGTGAGGGAATTTTTTTATAGACGCTTCCACGTTAGCGTTTTTGTTAGCAAAATTATTGAAATGTTTTGCATAACTTTGAGAAAACGGTAAAAACAATTTTCTTCTAAAAATGCAAAAAACCCTTGAAATAATGCCATTTTTGGCACTTTCAAGAGTTTTTTGTTGGTGGAGGCGAGGGGAGTTGAACCCCTCACGCATATAACTATAACCGTTGCAGCTCTAGGGGAGACACATTTTCGTTAGCATTTTCGTTAGCATTTTTGCTGTTCACAACAGCCTCAAAAACGGCGTTAATCTGCTTGTCGGCTTCGAGGCGCGAGTTGGAGAACGTGTGCGTATAGACGCGCTGCCGAACATAGCTCGTCTTCCAGCCGCCGCGCTCGTTGGCGATGTTTTCGGGCACGTTCAAATCTGCCATAACGGACGCATTAGCGTGCCGTAACTGGTGGAAGCTCATATGCGGAAGCCCAGCCGCCTCCAGAGCGCGGGAAAAGCGCTTATATAACGCTTGCCCGGAGAGCGGGACGATCACATCGCCGTCGACCTTATCAATGAGCGTCTGTATGTACGGCGGTATGTCGAGCGTGCGGGCACGTTTTTCCTCTTTCGCTTCTTCTTTGTGGACAGGCTCGCCGCCTATATCCACGACCGTCTCCGTGACCGTTATTTTGCCGTTATAGATAGAGCGGGATTTCGTGAGTCCGCGCATCTCACTCACCGTGAACGACAGCCACATTGATAACAATACAGGCAGTTCTATGTCCGTTCCCTTCACAACGCCGTATATTTCTTCCGGCGTGAGGATGAACACGGGCTTTTGCTTTATTTCCGGCAATTTGACGGAAGTGTCGATGCTGTCGTCAAAATAATGAAGGACACTTGCTATAAATAAATACTCGGAGACGACGGTCTTCGGCGACACTTTCTTCCCTCGTCGCGAGATCCGTCCGCACTCCTCGTCAACGCCGCGCTGAAGAGCACTCCTCGACAGCGCGGTTATTTTTTTGTCCATAAGCGACGGGAAAGCGTTAGCAATTATCTTGTTATACCCCTGCACGGTCGACGGCGACAGGCGGGATTTTTTGGCGGCGACATATTTTTTGCACGCCTCGCGCAATATAATCGCCTCTGTGCCGTTTTTGGCTTTTAAGAGCCCCGCTTTATAGGCTAACGCCCGAGCCGCACACAGCGCCTCTGACGGCTCTGTAATGGAAACGCTTGTTCCGTCAATGCGGAGCTGACAAGTGTAATTGCCGGAAGGCAGCCGTCTGATCTTCGGGAGTTTCATATCCGTTCAATCTCCTCAATGGGACGCTCGTTGTAAAAATCGCCGTCAATTATGTGTTTCAATTCGTGCCGGAGCGCCTGGCGCTGACGGTCGGCGCTTAATAGTGAGTTGATGTAGATGCTGAACGTGCCGTCGTCGTTAGGCATTACCATGCCGCCGCAGTTCCATACCGGGAACGGCACATAATGGACAAAATAGTCAATATTTTCGATAAGGGTCACTTTTTACTCCGTAAAAATTCTGCGAAGGCGGTCATCTGGTCTATTTCTTTTGCGGTCATGTCCTGCGATGCGTTCAATAGTGCCCGCGTATGCGAGTCGTAGCGCAAACCGTCAAGGCGCTTCTTTGTCTCGACAAAATTAACGCTGTTTTTGTCATTGTTGTAACTTGCGAGGCCGACCTCTATAAGCGCGGATATAGCATCGTTCCGGCGAGAATAGTGCGCTTTTTTCTAGAAGTCGGTTATGCGGCTCAATAGTTCATTATCAATAGATAAAGAAAACCTCGGCTTGTTAGTCATATTCAAACCCTCCTTTGTTTATAAAATATCACAAGTACACCACTGTCGCAACAATAAACGGTGTACCATAATGCACAAAGATAGCGGTGTACTTTTGTTAATTTTGCCATCTTGATTTTGCGGTGCACTAGGGTGTATTATTAAAGCATACAGTACACCGCTGAAACACCGATAGAACAAGGAGGGATAAAAAGGTGACAAAAATGAAAAGGCTTTCAGTTTCCTTGCCGGACGAGATCGTCGAGGCGATGGAAAAGCTGAAAACGCGAGAAGAGTTCCGCAGATGCTCCGATGCCGAAATAATTAGAAGGCTTCTGGAGCGCGGTCTGGCGGCGAAAGGAGGAAAAAGATGCCAAAAGTGATAATGGGCTTGTCGCTCGAGGACAAGCTGAAAAGGAAAGAACTCATTGAGCGATACGGGCATCTGCTTACGGTCGTGGCGGTCGAGCGCATAATCGGCGCGAAGCATTACAACGCGGCGCAGAAATTCTTAAAAGGCTTGCGGTCGTACAACATAAACGGGCACGACAAATACGACCTTGACGATGTGCCTGCAAGGCTCATAGAGAGCAGGAAGGAAGCGGTATGAACATAGAACGATACATGCTGTCGCCGACGGCGAAGAAGCGCCGCCGCATCATACGGAACGTGGAGTTCGTTTTGTGCGGCATAATCGGCGCAGGTATCTATGCGCTGACCGTGCTGGCGCTGTATCTGACGGGGGTGCTGTGATGCCTATCTTATGCGAAAGATGCGGCGAGGCCGTCCGGGACGGCGATTACATGACATATGACGGCAAGGCCGTGTGCGAGGAGTGCTACAACACTATCCACGACGTCGAGACACAGCTCAAGTTCGTCATAGATCATCCGAGGCTCGTCATCGAGTACCTGCAAGAGACACTTTACGCTCCGGCGCCTTACGGCACGAGGGCAAAAGAAATAGTGGATGATATGTGCCATTGGAGCGACACATGCGTCAATCCTGACGACCACGAATATATGCGGTATTCGGACTGGATAATGAGGTGGTGGTAATGGCGTTTGAAAGAGGAGTGAAGTATTACACGGCGGGCACGGTGAAGGTCGCCTTCCCGGAAGACAAAGTATGCTGCGCGTATTGCCCGCTGATGGAGACATACGCGAGGAAACAATGTCGGCTGACGGGCGAGCTGTTAGTCGACGACAGATACATCGGATATAGGTGTCCGATTAAATTTGAGGAGGAAGAAAAATGAGTTTAGTGATAAGCGGAAGCGGTGAGAGCCGTCCGCGCATAGAGCCTTTAGAGGCAGGGACATATCCTGCCGTATGTTACGGTCTTATCGACATCGGCGACCAGTACAGCGAGACGTTCAAGAAGTCGAGCCATCAGGTCGTAGTGCTGTGGGAAATACCGAGCGAAAAGATAGAGATAGACGGCGAACAGAAATCGCGTGTTATGTCAAAGACGTACACCTGCTCGCTGTATGAGAAAGCGAAGCTCCGGCAGGATCTGAACGCATGGCGCGGACGGGACTTCACGCCGGAGGAGCTGGCAAAGTTCGACCTGAAGAACATAGTCGGCGCTCCGTGTCTGCTGACCGTCGTTCAGACGCAGCGAGGCGAGCGCACTTACGCGAACGTCGGCGGAGTCGG
>JAFOLN010000253.1 GCA_017419325.1 Clostridia bacterium | reverse complement strand
GCGCCGGTCTCCTCCGAATCCTTTTTCTTCTTTCTTTTAATAAGATAAAGCTCCGTCGTGAACCTTTCGTCCGACTCGGGATAGAGCTTGTTCTCGTTAAGATACTCGTCCTTTGTATAGTCAAGCTCTCCCGCATAGGCGGACATTATTTCGGAAAACACGGCGTTTACCGAGTCAAGCACGGGAGTGCGGCTTCTGAAATTCGTGGAAAGGAGTATGAGCGCGTTCTCGCCCGTGTCCTTCTCTTTTGAAAAGCGCCCGTACTTTTCAAGGAATATGCGGGGGTTCGCCGGTCTGAAGCCGTATATGCTCTGCTTTACGTCGCCCACCATAAAGAGGTTTTCCCCGTCGTTTGTTGAAAGCGCGCGGAAGTTAAGCTCCTGTATGGTATTAAGATCCTGGTATTCGTCTATGAATATCTGACTGTACCGCGATGATACTGTCTTTGCAAGCTCGGTTTCTCTGAGCGTCCCGTCCTCGCCCCGCTCCCAGAGGAGGGAGACGGTTATCTGCTCAAGGTCGTTAAAGTCAAGTATGCCCGCCGACTCTTTTTCAGCCGTGTAATTCTTTACGAAGGCGCGAACCGTCCCGCAAAGCCCCCTCACGGCGGGCAGCATTCCCCTCATGTCGGAGGAAACGGACGCGTCCGTGTCGGTGAACACGCTGTCGCGCATGCGCTCGAGGTCTTTTTTCATCGCGTCGCGCACGTCCTTGTATCTGTAATGAAAGATTTCGTCGTCTTTTTTCTGCTTTCTCGGAAAAGCGGGAAACGCTATGCCGTGGAGACGTTCATACGCCTCGTCCCACGACAGACCGTCCTTCGTAAAGGAGGAAAGCAGCGCCTTCTCCCATGAAAACAGGCTCCCGTACTTTTCCGTGTTCTCGTAAGCCCCGGAAAGGCTTTCATATATATCAAGATACGCCTTTGCCGTCGCGCGAAGCGAGGAAAGAAGCTCTCGCGCAAACGGAGTATCGGAAAATCCGCCGTCCGGGATATCGCAGGCGCGCTGTGCGCCTGAAAGCGCCTCGTCGTAAAACGGCAGAGCCACGAGCTTATCGTATATGGAAAGGATGAGCTCGGAAAAGCGCTTATCGCTGTTTTTCCTTACGAACATTTCGCCTGCCCGAAGAAAATCCTCGCCGCCCTCTTCAAACAGCTCGTCAAGGGTGCGCGACATGACGCGGGTTCGCATAATGCGCGCCTCATCGTCGGATGCCAGTCTGAAATCGGCGGGCACGCCCGCCTCAAAGAAGCAGGAGCGTATAAGGCGTGAGCAGAAGCTGTGTATCGTGCCGATGTCCGCGCCGTATACCATGGTGAGCTGCCGCCGTATGTGGGCGTTCTTCGGGTCTCTTAAATGCTCCGTGTAAAGCGCCTTGTAAATCTTTTCCTTCATGCTTGCCGCCGCCGCCTTCGTAAAGGTGGACACGAGCAGCTCGCTTACGTCGCAGCCGCCCTTTATCATCCTTATTATGCGCTCCACAAGCACCGCCGTCTTGCCGCTTCCCGCGGCGGCGCTCACAAGTATTCCTTTTGCCTCTCGGTCTATCGCGTCTTTCTGAGCGTCAGTCCACTCGGTTGCCATCCGACTCACCTCCGAACATTCTGTAAATCTCGGCTTTCTTAAGCTTCAAAAGCTTTCTCGGCCTGTTGCCCCTCGTCTCATCGAAGCGGCACACGCTTTTATACTCGCAGTATCTGCACGGTCTTTCGCCGCTCGGGCGTTCGTACGGGTTTATCTCTATGCTGCCCGCCCGAAGAGCCTCGGCCATCTCGGTGACCGTCCGCTTTACGCCCTTTTCTATAAGCTCGAACTCTCCCCTTGACGCGGCGGAGGAGGTCTTCGTGGGTTCTCTGTCTTTCAGCGCGACGGGAATGTATCTTGACGAGCCTCCCGTTTCAAGCGTTCTGTCCATGGCAACGATAAGCTCATAATCGCTTCGCACAAGGCCGTTCCGCTTAAGCGCTTTGTCGCGCTCGGCCATAAGCTTTTCGTCGTCTATGGTCTTCGGCGCGGATATTACGGGCTCGTAGGCGTTAAAGTAAAGCACGCCCGCCGACTCCGCGTCTCCCGTCGTCTTTTTATAATTCTCCGTCACCGCGAAGAGATAAAGAAGCATCTGCATATTTATGCCGTGTGCCACGTCGCTGAGGTCGAACTTCTTTTTGCCCGTTTTATAGTCTATGACGCGAAGATAAGTCTTCCCGTCCTTTCTGTAAACGTCCACCCTGTCCACTATGCCGTAAAGCCGGACGCTTATGTCGCCGCTTCCCGTCGCCGAGGCGAGACGTTCGTCCGCGCTTATCTCAAGCTCGACGTCCTGCGGGATGAAGCTTGTCACCTTAAACTCGTCAAGCAGGTTGCTTATTATGGGCTTTAAGCTCCTCACAAGGCGGGAGAAAAGATACTCGAACCTTGCGGAGCGTTCGTCTATGAGATAAATCTCCGCGCTTATGTATTCCTTTATGCACGAAGCGACGATTTCGTCCGTCTCGGCCTCGCTGTACTCGCCTATCGGCCTTTTGCCGCGCATTATCTTAAGGAAAAAAGCTTCCAGTATATAATGTATGAACTTGCCCGTGTCCGCGGGGGTAAATTCGGGACGCTCCGGCTTTTTTATGCCCAGCACGTAATTAAGATAGTATGAAAAGCGGCACCCGTAGAATTTTTCTATGCGGCTTGCCGAAAGCATCGTGCTTTTGTTCATCATTCGCTCGCGGCCGCTTTCGCTGTTTATGACCGCCTCGTTTTCGGAGGTAACGTATGAGCGCACGTTTTCCCGAAGCGCGGGCCAGCTTTCGTCTGCGCTCAGCGCCTCGTTTGCCGCCTCGATGACGGCGCGCTCTTTTTCATCGCCCCACGCGTCCTTTGAAAACGACGCAAGCACCAGCTCCCTCGCCTTCGAGGGCGAATAGAGCCGTTCATACGCGGGCGTATCCTCGGCACGCGCCGTTTTAAGGGAGGAAAGCCTTTCCCACGCCGATGAAAGCACCTTTGAGGGCGAGGCCTCGGAGCCGTCATCCTCCATGAGGGGGTATGTTATGAGAAGCTCCTTTTTCGGCGCGCACAGGGCGCAGTATACCAAAAACAGCTCGTAGCTTGCGTTTTCATATGCCGTTTTCGATATCTCAAGACCGATTCCCGCAAGCTCCTCGCGCTCCGCCTCGTCGAAAAGGCCGCCGCCCCTGTTTATTCGCGGTATGTTCGCGTCCGACGCGCCTATAACGGCGACGAAGGGCGCGTCGGGCGATATGACGCGGTCGAAGGATGAAAACGAAACGCAGTCGGCCGCGGGCGGCAGTGCGCCCAGCTTATGCTCCGAAAGGGCAAGCTCGAAAAGCTTTAGAAAGCCGCCCGCCGTGCAGGGCGCGTCGGAAAGCACCGTGACTATCTCGTCAAGCGCCTCCGTTACGGCGTTGTATATCCTTAAGTATTCGTCGGCGCGGCGCATGTCTCCGGCGCGTGAGTATTCGCGGGACGCTCTTTCAACGGCGTCGGAAAAGCCCGACTCCGTCATGAACTTAAACACCGCCTCCGCAATCTTTTCGTAGGTGCGCTCGCCCGATATTGCCGAGGCGAGGGCGAACAGCGGCTCAAGGGCGCGCTCGCGTATGTCGTTTAGGCGCCGAAGCTCCTTGTCGGCGCGGAGCTTTTCCTCGCCGTCGCCGTCTTTCTTTCGTGAAAACGGGTTTCTTGTAAAGGGCTTTGAAAGCTTCTGCCCCGTTATGCCCCACATAAGGACGTAGTTCTCAAGGGCGCATATCTCTTCATATGTATAATTGCCCATTATAAGCTTAAGATGGGCAAAAAGCTCGCTGTAAGCGAAGTTCTTCTGCGCGGCCGAAAGCGCGTAAAGCACGGCGCGGGCGGGAGCCATGTCGGATACGCTTCTTTTTTCGTCGGCGTATACGGGGATGCCGTATTTTTCAAAGGCCGTGCCAAGCGTGAGGGCGTACGCGTCCATGTCGGCGGCCAGCACCAGAAAGTCGGAGTAGCGCGCCCCCTCGTATATCCGCTTCGATATCCAGTCGCATAAGTATTCCGCCTCGCCGCCCGTCCCGTTGGCCGAGACCGCCGTGACCGCACAGGCGCCGCCCTCGTATTTCGTCTCGCCTCCGGCGGCGAAGGCCTCTGAAAGAAAGTCAAGCTCCGGCGGTCTTATGCTCTTCTTCTCCGTATTTATAATTTCGGGCTTTCTTTCGTAGCGCTCAAAAAGCGTCATGATACGTCCCAGGGTATGCTTCGTCATGGAAAAGAGCGGATTGTCCGTGTGCTCCCGCGTATATGAAAACGCCGCCGTAAGGCCGTCACATAGGCGTATAAGCTCCTCAACCACAAGGTACTCCTGCGGGGTGAAGCCGAAAAACGCGTCTATATAGAACGTCCAGGGAAGCTCTGTCTGCCCCGACATCAGACGGGCAAGCCTTGTAAGGTCGTCCGACGGGTCCCTGTATGCGCGCCCGAGCAGAGCCTCGTAGGCCGCGTATATGAGCGCCGTGTCGCAAAGCTTTTCGCATATGCGGCCGCCGCATTTTTCCGCCGCGGCGGTAAGCCGCTCCGGCGTTATGTTGTAGGTCTTTAAATCGTTTACCGCGGATATCATGGTGCGGGCAAACTCGCTCTTATGCGCCGCGGCGCGAAAGACTGTAAGCTCCTCCCTCACCCCCGAAAGGGCAAGGCTCATTATAAGCTGCTTTGAGGAGGCGTTCGCGTAAACGCCGCCCGCGGCCTCGTATTTTGAGAACATGAGCCGCGCGAAGCGAAGAAAGCTCAAGACCTCCACATGGGCGCCCGCCCTGTTGCCCAGAACACGGAGCACCTCGCGCTCGTAAGTCATCGTTGACTGCTCGGGCACAAGGATTATCATGTTCTCGCAGCCGTTCTCCATGCGCTTTTTTATGTCGTTTAATATATATGTAGTCTTCCCGCTCTGAAGCGGGCCAAGGATAAGCTTCGGCATACCTGTCACCTCAACATGATTTTACCATAAAAGATGGGCATAATTGAGTATATTGCGAAAAAAAGAAGACGTATATCAAAATATATTAAATTTTTGTTACGGTTCGGCTTGATTTTAACAGATATTTGTTATATAGTATCGGTGTATATTATTTATATAAACCGAAACCGGTTCGCTAATTTTTATGCAAAATGCGAAGGGGGGACGAACAGTGCAGAATATCATAGGCGAAATCATCGGTGCCGAAGCCGAGGCGCAGAAGATAACGAGCGATGCCGTGAAAAAACGCGAGAGCATCAATGAAGACGTTAAACTTCAGGCTGCCGCGCTGCGCGAGACGCGCATGGCGGAGGCGAAGCGTCAGATTGAGGAAAAGCTTTCGGCGCAGACCGCCGAGCTTGAAAAAAAGGTCAGCGAAGCCGAAAGCGAGTACCAGAAGAAAGCATCCGAGATAGACGCCGCGTACAAAAAGAACAAAGACTCTTGGATAGACCTTGCGTTCAAAAAAGTAATAGGCAAGTAAATTTATGGCAGGTGACAGAATTCAATGTTTGAAATTGTAAAATACGGCGGACTCTTAGGTAAAGCTGCCGGAGTTTATGCAAAGCGCATAACCTCGGAGCAGTTTGCCGAGATGAAGCAGAAGACATCAGCCGAAGAAATTGTTGCTCTCTTGAAGTCGCACAAGGGCTACAGCGAAGTGCTGTCAGAGTTTTCGGAGCGCGACTTCGACCGCGAGGCGCTTGAACGCAAGCTGTCCATGACGATCGAGCATGACTTCGGCATGCTGTACCGCTACACCGCGCAAAGCGATGCGGAGCTTCTTAAATACTTCGTTATAAAAAATGACGTTGAGCAGATCCTGAAATATGTGCGTCTCATCCAGGCAAACAGGACGGACACATATTCATATGAGCCGACGAGCTTTATAACCCATCTGTCGCGTCTGGAGTTTTCAAAGTTCAAAACAAACCGGACGCTCGACGAATTTATAGAATCATTGTCGCGTTCCCAGTACTACAATATAATGCTCCCGTACAAGACAAAGGATTCCTTTGACTATACACAGCTTGAGGGCGCGCTTATGACTTATCTTTACAAACGGCTCTTAAAGCTCGTTGAAGGCCATAAGGACAGCCACGTAAGAAAAGAGCTGTCGAAGTTCTTAAAGACGCTCCTTGACATGAAAAACTTCACGAACGTGCTGCGCTGCCTCTATGTCGGCCAGGACAGACAGTCCATCTACGGCTGCCTTCTTCCCTTCTCGTCCGACGCGACGGCAAAGCAGCTTGTAAATTCCATGATAAACGCCCACTCCTACGAAGAGGGGCTCGCGCTTCTTATGGAATCGCCCTACAAGAAGTATTTCGATACGGATTCGGATGAGGGCACGAAGTTCATTGAAAGCTATTACCTTGAATATGAGTACAAATTTGCGAAAAAGACGATAGCCGGGCTTTCCCCCGACGTTTCCCTCGTTGTCGCATACCTCGTATACAAGGACCTCGAGGTAAAAAACATTATTCACCTCATAGAGGCAAAAAGCTACAATCTGACCAGCGAGGAAACGGAACGCTTCTTCGTCGGTTCAAAGAAAGCGGGGTGATCATTTATGTCTGTTGAAAAAATGCAGCTTGTTCACGTTCTGGGAAGCATGGACAGGTTTTCACGCGCCGCTGACATTTTGTGCGACACACGAAACTTTCATCCCGAGAACACGAAGGAGTTTTTAGGCAAGTTCGAGAACATCGTTCCCTTCGAGTCGAGAAACCCCTACGACCACACGCTTTCGCTTGCGCTTGAGTCGCTCTCCCTCGCGGGCTTAAAGGCCCAGAAGCGGGACTTCTCGGGCGTTCGGAAAAGCGACCGCGACATCGAGATGTACTTTGAGGAGACGCGGGACTACTTCCTTGAGCTGGGAAAGAAAAAGGACGAGTACAAATCGGCCATAGAAAAAAGCGAATACGCTATAAGCTTTCTTGAGCCGCTCGGTTCTCTCGACGTTCCCGTGGCAAAGCTTATAAACTTTGAGTACATCGCCGTAAGGTTCGGCAAAATGCCCGTATCGAGCAGCGAAAAGTACAAGCTCTTCATTCTGGAGAACGAGGACGTTTTCTTCTTCCCCTTCAGAGAGGACAAGGAAAACGTGTACGGCATGTACATAGCGCCCACCGTCTCCATAGAGAAGGCGGACGCGGTGTTCGACTCCCTTGCATTCGAGCGGCTGCCCTCCGGCGAGGAATATACCGATACGCCGAAGGCCACCATTGAGATGCTCGGACGCGACATCGAAAAGATGCGCGAGGGCATCGCGGCCGTTGAAAACGAGGGGCGCGAATATTCCGAAAAGAACGGCGAGGAGATGCTCACTCTGTGCGCGAAGACGCGCCACGACTATGAGGTATATAAGCTCATGTGCCACGCGGCGCACTCCGAAAGCACGTTCTACCTTGTGGGCTGGGTTCCGCTTCGCAACGCCGATGCGCTCAAGGCCTCGTTTGAAAACGAAGAGGCTCTTATGTGCAACTTCGTTACGGACGCGGAGGAGGAGATAGAATGTCCCGACATTATGCCTCCGACGAAGCTTCGCAACTTTGCCCTTTTCAGACCCTTCGAGGCGTTCCTTAAAATGTATGCGCTTCCGTCCTATAACGAGATGGACCCCACTCCCCTTCTCGCGATAGCCTATTCCATACTCTTCGGCATAATGTTCGGAGACGTGGGACAGGGCGCGGTGCTTTTCGTGGCCGGTCTTATCTTCGGCTTTGTAAAGAAAAGGACTCTCGGTAAGATAATCGCATGCGTAGGCGTATTCTCCATCATATTCGGCTTCGTATACGGAAGCTTCTTCGGATATGAGGATATAATACACGGCCCGTTCCACGCGATGGAGCACATAAGCTTCACCCTTACGGGCTCGGTAATACTCGGCATGGTGATGGTAGTGTTTATGATAATCTTAAATATCATAAACGGTTTCCGCCAGAAGAACTTTGAAAAAGTGGTATTCTCGTCAAACGGCTTTGCCGGACTTGTCTTCTATGTGGGCATTATTGCGGTAATACTTCTTCTTTTCAATCTCGGCACGAACCTGCTTTCGCCGTGGTTCATCGTGGTGTTCATCGTTATACCGCTTATCCTTATATGGTTCAGGGAGCCTCTTTCGCACCTGTGCCTCAGGAAAAAGTGGCAGCCCGAAAGCAAGGGCATGTATTTCGTTGAAAACTTCTTTGAGCTTATCGATGTATTTCTGTCGGCTCTTACGAATACGCTGTCCTTCATAAGAGTCGGGGCATTCGCCCTCAATCACGTCGGCATGATGATGGTTGTCTTCATCCTGGCCGAGCAGGCCAACGGAGGTCAGAACATGGCGGTTGTCGTTGTAGGCAACATCTTTGTAATGGCTCTGGAAGGTCTTTTGGTTGGAATACAGGTTCTCAGGCTCAACTATTATGAGTTCTTCTCCCGCTTCTACGAAGGAAACGGCAGAGCGTTTGAACCTGTTAGTATAAAATACAATAAAAACAACATTTAGTAGGAGGAATTTTATCATGGAGTACATTCTTTTATTAGTCGTAGCAGCAATAATAGTTATGCCTGCCATCCTTATAGGCAAGCGCATTTTAACCGGTAAGAAAGCAAAATACGCAATGGTATTCAACGTAGCGGCAATTCTTGCAATCTGCGCTCTCGCAGTAGCAGGCCCCTTCGGAAACATGGCACTGGCAGCAGGCGCGGCAGCAGGCGGCGCTGAAGTAGCGGCTCTCATCGCAGCAAGCGGCAACGCATTCATCGGCGCAGGCCTCGCAGTCGGCCTCGCGTGCGTAGGCGCAGGCATCGCGGTTGCAAGCTCCGCATCCACCGCAATCAGCGCAATGACCGAGAACTCCAGCATCATGGGCCGCGCGCTTATCTTCGTTGCACTCGGTGAAGGTATTGCAATCTACGGTCTTCTTATCGCAATCCAGATCATCAACAAGATCCCGCTTTGATCTGTCCCTAAGGAGGCTGTTATGCGTTACTACCTTTTAAGCGATAACATCGATACCCTTACGGGTATGCGTCTTGTCGGTATAGAGGGCGAGATAGTAAATGACGCCGACACCCTTTCAAAAAGGATAGACGCGCTCACGCGCGATCCCGACATCGCCGTGATACTTCTTACCGACACGGTAAACAATATGTGCAAGGAAAAGCTTATAAACATTAAGCTTAATTACAAACAGCCTTTGATTGTTGTTATTCCTGACAGACACGGTCGCGGAAGCTTAAGCGATTCTATAACATCGTATGTTAAAGATGCGGTCGGACTAAAGATTTGAGGTGAAGATAAATGAGCGAAGAAAACATTGCCCGCACCGGCAGCGGTAACGCAAAGCTTGAGCGTTTTATCGAAACCGTTCGCGCCGAGGCCGAAAAGCGCCGCGACGAGATCTTAGCGCAAACAAAGGCTCTGACAGATGAAAAAATAGCCCAGGAGCGTGACAAGATCGAGCGCGAGATCTCCACATACCTCTTTGAGGAGCAGGAGAAGCTCGACGCGAGATACAAGCAAACGCTCTCCAAGGTAAATTTTGACGGCAGGCGCATGCTCCTTACGAAGCGCGAGGACGTTATAAACTCCGTTTTCGACGCCGTAAGAACAAAGCTTTCCGAATATACGAAGAGCGAAGAGTACAAAGCCTACGTTATCGAGCGCGTAAAGGCGGCCAAGGCCGACATGGGCGCAGGAAACGTTACTATAACCTTACGTCCCGATGACAAAGCTCTGGCGGACGAAGTTAAGGCCGCATGGGGCGACGGCGCGGAAATCAAGCTTTCGGGCGCCGTTGAAAACGGAGGCTTTATGATAGCCTCCCTCGAAAAGCAGATAGTCGTTGACGAAACCTTTGACAAAAAGCTCATTGAGGCTCAGAGCGATTTCGTCAAGACGAGCGGCTTGTATTTCGGCTGATCTGAGGCCAATAAGATAAAGCAGGTGTATAATTATGTCTAATGAAACATCAGTAAAGATTTACGGTATAAACGGCCCTGTTGTTACCGTTGAAAGCAACGATGTCCTTAAAATGTCCGAAATGGTCTATGTCGGAAACGAAAACCTCATCGGCGAGGTTATCGGTATCGGCGACGATTACTCGATAATCCAGGTTTACGAGTCCACCACGGGAATTCGTCCCGGCGAGCCCGTTACCACCACGGGACGCTCCATGTCCCTTAAGCTCGGCCCCGGCATAGTATCGAACATTTTCGACGGCATACTCCGTCCTCTCCTGCGTATCAAGGAGGAGTCGGGCGCTTTCATTGACCGCGGTATAAACATCGACGCCCTTGACCACGAACGTCTCTTCGACGTTACCGTCAAGGTAGAAAAGGGCCAGAAAGTCAAAAGCGGCGATATCTTCTGCACTTGCCCCGAGACTCCGCTCATTGAGCACCGCTGCATGGTGCCCAACGGCATAGAGGGCGAGGTAGTTGATGTCGTCCCGAACGGTCAGTACAACGTTGATACGGAAATAATCAAGGTAAAGACTCCCTCGGGAGACATAGTTGCCATTCCCATGTGGCAGGAGTGGCCCATAAGAATCCCGCGCCCGTTTGAGAAGCGCATACCCATCGACACCCCGCTTATCACGGGCCAGCGAGTTATCGATACCCTCTTCCCCATCGCCAAGGGCGGCTGCGCCGCTATCCCCGGCGGTTTCGGTACGGGCAAGACGATGACTCAGCACCAGCTCGCAAAGTGGTGCGACGCCGACATTATCGTATACGTCGGCTGCGGCGAGCGCGGAAACGAGATGACGCAGGTTCTCGACGAGTTCTCCGAGCTTATCGACCCGAAGTCTAATGAAAAGCTCACGAACCGTACCGTGCTTATAGCAAACACGTCGAACATGCCTGTTGCGGCGCGTGAGGCGTCCATATACACGGGCATTACGCTTGGCGAGTTCTACCGCGACATGGGCTACCACGTTGCAATCATGGCGGACTCCACCTCCCGTTGGGCCGAGGCTCTCCGTGAGATATCCGGCCGACTTGAGGAAATGCCCGCCGAGGAAGGCTATCCCGCATACCTTCCCTCGCGTCTGGCAGCGTTCTATGAGCGCGCAGGCTTCGTTCACGCGCTTTCCGGCATGGACGGCTCCGTATCCATCATCGGCGCCGTATCCCCGCAGGGCGGCGACTTCTCCGAGCCTGTAACGCAGAACACGCAGAGATTTACCCGCTGCTTCTGGGCGCTTGACAAGCAGCTTGCGTATGCCCGTCACTATCCGTCCATAAACTGGCTGCAAAGCTACAGCGAGTATTTCACCGACCTGGCACCCTGGTTCTCCGAAAAGGTAAACGAAAAGTTCGCTTCCTACCGCACCCGCCTCATGGCGCTGCTTCAGGAAGAGAGCAGACTTATGGAAATAGTTAAGCTCATCGGCGGCGACTTCCTGCCCGACGACCAGAAGCTTATCATAGAGATAGCCAGAGTTATAAGAGTCGGCTTCCTTCAGCAGAACGCGTTCCACGCAAGCGATACATACGTTCCCCTTGAAAAGCAGTATAAGATGATGGAGATAATCGTTTACCTTTACAATGCGGCGCTCGAGCTTGTCGGCATGAGCGTTCCCATGTCCGTCATCCTCGGTTCAGGACTCTTTGAAAGTCTTATTAAAATCAAATACGATGTACCGAACGATCAGATCGAGCTTATCGACGGCTATAAGACGCAGATCGACGAGTTCGTAGAAAAGACGAAAAAGGAGTATGCGAACATATGAACATTGAATATTTAGGACTTAGTGAAATTAACGGTCCGCTTATTGCTATTGACAACGTAAAGGGCGCATCGTTTGAAGAAATGGTCGAGATCGCCGTTGACGGCGGCGAGAAGCGCATGGGACGTATCGTTCAGATGTACGGCGACAAGGCGATCGTTCAGGTGTTCGAGGGAACGAGCGGCCTTTCAAGAAAAAACACCCGCGCGCACTTCACGGGCAAGCCCATGGAGATGCCCGTATCGCGTGAGCTGCTCGGCCGCGTATTCGACGGCGCGGGCCGCCCGATAGACGGCCTCGGAGAGATATTCGCCGAGAAGCGCGTCGACGTAAACGGCAAGCCTATAAACCCGGCAGCCCGCACCTATCCCCGTAACTATATAAGAAGCGGTATTTCGACGATAGACGCGCTGTCCACCATCATTCGCGGACAGAAGCTGCCCATATTCTCCGGCGCAGGTATGCCCCACGACCAGCTGGCCGTTCAGATAGTTAAGCAGGCTCAGATAATGGGCTCCGGCGAGGAATCGAACGAGGACTTCGCAATCGTGTTCGCCGCAATGGGCGTTAAGAACGACGTTGCCGACTACTTCAGAAGAAGCTTCGAAGAAAGCGGCGTTCTTGAGCGAGTTTCCATGTTCCTTAACCTCTCGAACGACCCGATAGTTGAGCGTATACTTACCCCGCTCTGCGCGCTCACCGCAGCGGAATACCTTGCGTTCGACCTCGGTATGCAGATACTCGTTATCATGACCGACATGACCTCCTACGCGGAGGCTCTGCGTGAGTTCTCCTCCTCCAAGGGCGAGATTCCCGGTCGTAAGGGCTACCCCGGCTACCTCTACTCGAACCTTGCAACGCTTTATGAGAGAGCGGGCATTATTCAGGGCTCCAAGGGCTCCATCACCCAGATCCCGATTCTTACGATGCCCAACGACGATATAACCCATCCGGTTCCCGACCTTACTGGATACATCACGGAGGGTCAGATAGTTCTTGACAGAACGCTCGACCAGTCGGGTATATATCCGCCCATCTCCGTGCTTCCGTCGCTTTCGCGTCTGATGAAGGACGGTATCGGTGAGGGCTTCACCCGCGAGGACCATCCTCCCCTGTCGAACCAGCTCTTCTCCGCGTACGCAAAGGTTATGGATGCCCGTTCGCTTGCGTCCGTTATCGGCGCCGACGAGCTTTCCGAGAACGATAAGAAATATCTCGAGTTCGGCCGCCAGTTTGAGGAGCGCTTCGTAACCCAGGGTATAAACGAGAACCGCACTACCGAATACTCCCTCGATTTAGGCTGGGATTTATTATCCCTCCTGCCCGAGAGCGAGCTTGACCGTATCGATAAGGAGCTGCTTGCAAAGTACTATAAGAAGCAGAACACCACACAGCCCAGGAGTGATGCGTAATGGATATGTCCCTGTTCCCAACGAAAAGCAATCTCATGAAGGCGAAGCACTCGCTTGAGCTTGCCCAGTTAGGCTATGAGCTTATGGACAAGAAGCGCGTTGTTTTGGTCAAGGAAATGATGTCGCTTTTCGATGATGCAAAGGCAATTCAGTCGGAAATAGACGATACCTTCGCGGCGGCGTACCACGCGCTGCAGGTGGCGTTCATTTCCCTCGGCGTATCGCATGAGATCGCGCTTTCCGTGCCCGTGGACGACTCTCTGGAGCTCAAATACAGAAGCGTTATGGGCATTGAGATACCCACGCTTCGCAGTACGGAGCCGTCTCCCGCCATCTACTACGGCCTTTCCTCCAGTAACTCGCTGCTCGACGAGGCGTATATGAAGTTCAGAAAGGTAAAAGAGCTTACTTTAAAGCTTGCCGAGATTGAAAACAGCATATACCGCCTTGCGACCAACGTAAAAAAGGTGCAGAAGCGCACGAACGCGCTGTCGAACATCATTATCCCCCGCTATACGCAGGTGATATACGATATCACGAATGCACTTGAGGAAAAGGAACGCGAAGAATTTTCCAGACTGAAAGTGATTAAAAACACAAAGCAGTGACAATACTAACGGCGTGTCCCGTAAGGGACGCGCCGTTTTGGTCTGTCCTGGGCCTTTGCCCCGCTTTGCACCGTTACGGCGTGTCCCCGAGGACACGCCGTAAGTTTTTTATATGGATGTGAAATCATGAATAAGCTTGCGCTGATACTTGTCATCATAGGCGCGCTCAACTGGGGCGCCATAGGCCTTTTCGGCTTCGATCCGGTGGGCTTCATAACAGGCGGCCAGCTCTCCGTCCCCGCAAGGGTGATATTCACCCTCGTGGGCCTCGCCGGCCTCTGGTCAATCTCGTTCTTATTCAGAGACGGTCGCAAGGCCGTCCACGGGGCGTAGGACGCGCCGCGGGGGCGTTAGGTTATAGTTTGGTCTGCGGCGGCTGAAGGCACGCCTGCGGCGCGCAAACCAGCCTGTGAGGCGCAGATTATAGCTTGTGGCGTAAAAGTGACGTGAAAGCCCGTCCACGGCGCGTAAAGCCACGCAGCCGCAGGGCGTTCGCCCTGCGGCTGTGATTTTTGTTTGGGATGAGTTACTCAGCTTAGTTCAAAATCCATGCTCTCGCTCTTTGCGGTGAAACCGTCGGCGTTGACCCAGATAAGCTTCGCCGTGACGCCTGTGCCAACGTCCGCCGTACCGGGAGCGTCCATCAGCTTTATGGAGACGATGCGCCCGTTTTCGTTATACAGCGCTACGCATACGGGAGAAGACGCCGACACATCGCCCGATACGGTGAGGGTGTTGTCTGCGACCTTGCAGGCGACAGTCTCGCCCGTTGCGGGGTCGGTGCGGAATCCTCGCATATACTTGTACTGAATTGTGGCATCAGAAAGCGGCGTATTATTCTCACCTATCCATATACGATTCCATTGTTCTTCTGTTCCGGAATAGTATATATTCTCCAGTCCGCTGCATCCCAAGAACGCATCGTTATATATACTTGTTAAGCTTTTAGGCATATCTATGCTGCTAATTGCTTCACAATAGCAAAATGCTCCTTTTGCGATACTTGTTATGCTTTTAGGCATAGTCACTGTTATAAGCATCTTTTGATTTGTAAATGCATTTTCACCGATTGCTTTAACACTTATGCCGTCAATCTTTTCGGGTATATTTGCAACAATTATGCCCTCGTCTGCACCGGTTATCATGCCTGTCGTCTTATCAAAATAGATATTGCCACCGTCTAGCGGATAAGAAACTTCATTCATAGGATTGTTTTGCGCCGGGACATAAATTGAGCGAGCTGTATTATTATATCCTTCGCTGTAAACATCTTCCGAAAATGAACGAACCGTATATGTATAAGTCTTTTTTTCACGCACATTAGTATCGGTGTATGTTGTATCAACG
>JAFOLN010000252.1 GCA_017419325.1 Clostridia bacterium | reverse complement strand
CGCCAAAGAGAGCCGCCGCTTTATATGGGAAAGGAGCTCGGGGTTTATAACGTCGCCGAGATACGCGATGACTACGGCGGTGCGGCTGCGCGAGCCCACATGGGTCTTTTCCATGACAAGCTCCCGGTCGGTCATTATCTTTCTTATGAGCGCCGTGTTCATGCGAAGCGTTTCGCAGAAGCTCTCCTGCGGGCCGCGTATGACGTTCTCCGAAAGCGGCGCGCCCACGCCCCGGTGCTCCCAGGTCTTAACGTCGCAGATGAAGGCGGTGGCGGAGCCGTCAAGAAAAAGGGCGCAGGAGCCTGCGTTTACGGCGGCGCATACCTCGTCCATGCTGCGGCTTTGGCTCACCTGATTTTCCGTAAGGAGCGTTTCGCCCACATATTCGTCTATATCGCGCCCGCCCGCGGGAATGGAGCGCGACCTTATCATAAGCGGCTCAAGTATGCTTTCGTTTATGGAGGCGTTCCCCGTCATGCCGTCTATGAATATGATGAACGCCCGGACGCTTTCGCCGCGAAAGAAAAAGGAGAACCGCCGCACCGTTATGTCGTGGTTTTCGGGCATCCTGTACGCACGGGAGAGAACATTGAGATTATCCGAAAGCTTCGGGGACACCTCGGGAAGGGGCGCGGGCGTTTCTTTTTTTTGCGGCGCGTATGTGTCCGTTTTGTTTTCTTTTAATATAAAGCCCTCGCCCGCGGGCGGCGAGTACTTAAAGGCATGAAAAAAGCGCGCCATAAGCATTCCTTTCCTGAATTTTATTTGTTCATATTGTTTTCCGGGAGCGTCAATATCATTCATAAAATTTATTTACGCACCATTGAAAGTAATATAAAAGAGTGATATCATTAAAATGTATACGTATCTCTAAAATAAACGGAGGAACAAAGATGCCAAACAGCATGACAGGCTACGCAAAGGCGCAGACGCAGCACGGCGGTATGGATATCACCGTCGAGATACGCTCGGTGAACCACAAGGGCTTCGAGTACAACTGCAGAGCGCCGAGAATACTTGCATTTTTGGAGGATAAGGTCAAGGCGGAGGTGCAAAAGCGCGCCGCAAGAGGAAAGATAGACGTTTTTCTTTCAATAGAGTTGGGAGAAAGCGAGAACATAGAGCTGAGGCTTAACAGGTCGGTGCTTTCGGCATATCTCGATATGCTTAAGACCCTCCGGGACGAATACGGCTTAAAGGACGACATAAGCGTCATGAACGTGGCGCGCTTTTCCGACATATTCGACATGAAGAAGGAGGACGCTGACCAGTCGGTCATCTGGGAGGGCGTAAAGGAGTGCCTTTCACAGGCGCTTGAGAGCTTCATCGCGATGCGCCGCGCCGAGGGTGAGAGCCTGTGCCGCGACCTTAGGGAAAGAAAGGACCGCGTGCTTTCGATAGTCGCGCAGATTGAGGAGCGCGCGCCAAAGCTTGAAGCGGAATACAGAGAGCGCTTTGAGACGCGCATGAGGGAGATGCTCGGAGAGCTGCCCATCGACGAGCAGCGCATACTTACGGAGACGGCCGTCTACGCCGACAAGGTCACGATTGCCGAGGAGATAGTAAGGCTTAAGTCCCATATGGAGCAGTTCGGGCGCATGCTTGAGGCCGAGGAGCCCATAGGAAGGAAGATGAACTTCCTTTCGCAGGAGATGAACAGAGAGGCGAACACCATCGTCTCAAAGGTGGGCGACGTTCAGATAGTCGGCATGATAGTGGAGCTTAAAAGCGAGATAGAGAACATCCGCGAGCAGATCCAGAACATTGAATAGGAAAAAAGGAGAAGCAGCATGAAACTTATAAATATAGGCTTCGGGAACATGGTGTTTGCGAACCGCCTTATAGCCATTGTAAGCCCCGAATCCGCGCCCATAAAGAGGATTATAACCGAGGCGCGGGAGCGCGGCGTGCTTATAGACGCAACATACGGCAGACGCACGAGAGCCGTGCTCATAACGGACTCGGATCACGTTATTCTTTCGGCGATACAGCCCGAAACGGTGGCGCACAGACTTAACGGACGCGACGACGCGGAAGAGGAGCCGGGCGAAGATGAGTAAAGGCAGTCTTATAGTATGGTCGGGGCCGTCGGGCTCCGGCAAGGGAACGGTGCTTGCGGAAGCAAGGAAGAGAGACGAAAATTTAAAAGTCTCCGTATCCGCCACGACGAGAAAGCCCCGCACGGGCGACATAGACGGCGTTCACTACCACTTCATAACGAAGGAGGACTTTCTTTCCCGCGTGGAGCGGGGCGAGTTCCTCGAGTACGCAAGCTACGTGGGCAACTACTATGGCACGCTTGAAAAAACGGTGGACGAAATGCTCGAGGCGGGTCACGACGTTATCCTTGAGATAGAGGTTGTGGGCGCGATGAAGGTAAAGAAAAAGCGCCCCGACGCGCTGCTCGTATTCGTAAAGCCCCCGAGCATGGAGGAGCTTCGCCGCCGTCTTTCGGGGCGCGGCACGGAAAGCGCGGACGAGATAGAGCGGCGCATAGCCGAGGCCGAGCGCGAGCTTTCCTGCGCGAAGGATTACGATTACGTGATAATAAACGACGACGCCGGGCGCGCCGCCGATGAACTTATAAAAATAATAAAAGAACATAAAAAGGCATAAGGAGATGTAATAATGTTATACCCTTCCATGGATAAGCTGATGGAGTCAGTTGACAGCCGCTATTCGCTGGTCATCGCCGTTGCAAAGCACGCGCGACAGATTTCGGACGAGGCGGAAAAGAACCATGAGATTCTTGACGATAAGCCCGTAAAGCTTTCCATAAACGATATAGCCAACAAAAAGGTGAAAATAGTGATGCATGAGCCCGACGAAGAGTGGGAGGAAAGCACGGGGGACGAAAATGACCCCGTTATAACCGAAGCCGAACAGCCCGAAGGCGAAGGGGAGACCGAGGCAGAGACTGTCGGCGCAGATACGGAAGAATAAGAAAGCAAGGTAAAAATCTCTGCGGACGCAGGGATTTTTATATCACGATAAAACGGCATGAAGGGAGGATGCGCGCTTGATCGCGGGAGTATATGTAAATATAGACGAGCCCTCCATAGACAAGCCATACGATTATTTCGTGCCGCCTGCGCTTGCGGCGCGCATGGAGCGGGGAAGGCGCGTTATAGTTCCCTTCGGAAAGGGCAACAAAAAGCTTGAGGGCGTTGTGGTGTCGCTGCGCGAAGGCAGCGCCGGAAAGTCAAAGAAGCTGAAGCCCATATCGTATGTGCCCGAATGGGACTTGGTGGGCGAATATGAGCTTGGGCTTTCGGAGTTTATGCGCGACAGGTATTTCTGCACGTTCTACAACGCGCTTAAGGTGCAGCTGATGCCGGGCAGCGCTTCCCATTTTCTTGAGAAGCTTTATGTAAACCCGGACGCCGACCTTTCCGGGTGCGACGAGGACGACCTGAACATTTACCTCTACGTGGGGGAGCATGAGGGCGTCACCCTCGCGGCGCTGGAGGCGGCGTATAAGAACAGGAAAAAAAGCATTGCCGCCCTTATTGAGCGCGACATTTTAAAAGTAAAGCTCATGTTTGAGCGCACAGGAAAAAGCCTTACGGTGAGATACGCCGAGGCCGTTGACGGCGCGCGCGAAAGGATAAAGCGGGACAACCACAAAAAGGCCTACGACATTCTTTCCGATGAGGGTACCATGTCGGTAAAGGAGCTTTCCTACGCCGCGGGAGTGAGCATGGCCGTTATAGACACCATGAAGAAGAACGGCTTTATAAACGTGTACGACGCGCCGGTGAGCCGAAGCTTTTATAAGGATATAAAGCCCGGCCAGAGAAAAGAGACCGTGCTTACCCCGGAGCAGCAGAGCGCGTATGAAGAGCTTCGCGCCATGTTCGACGAGGACGCTCCGAGAGCCGCGCTTCTTTACGGCGTGACCGGCTCCGGAAAGACGCAGGTTTACATAAAAATAATAGAGCACGCCGTGAAGGCGGGGCGCACCGCGCTGGTGCTTCTGCCGGAGATAGGGCTTTCGCCCCAGGTATTCGGCATATTCAGAAGCACCTTCGGGGATATCGTGGGGCTTATGCACTCGAAGATGTCCCAGGGGGAGCGCCGCGACGAATACATGAGAATAAAGCGCGGCGAGGTAAAGATAGTAATAGGCACGAGGATGGCGGTGTT
>JAFOLN010000251.1 GCA_017419325.1 Clostridia bacterium | reverse complement strand
TTCGGGGCATCAGAACATCATAGAAAAAATGTGGAAGTCGGGCGAGACGCCAAAAAAAACGGCGTCATACGCAATAAAGGCCGTGACCGACACGGTGCTGGGCGCGCTTTTAAACGTAAAGACGCAGCTTCCCGTGCTTTTCGTGGGCGGAGTCAGCGCAAACGGATATTTAAGAGACGTGATGAGACAGAGACTTTCGGACGTTTATTTCGTTTCGCCCGCGCTTTCGGGCGATAATGCGCTCGGATGCGCCTACGGCGCGTATCTAAGCGATCTGAGGAGTAAGAAAAGTGGCTGAGGAAAGAAAAATACTTAGCGTAACGCAGCTTAACAAATTCATAAAGCAGCTTGTCGACGCCAATCCCGTGCTTTCAAACGTGTCGGTCAGCGGTGAGATATCGAACTGCAAGATACATTCGTCGGGTCATATTTATATGTCCTTAAAGGACGAGGGCGCGCTCGTGCGGGCCGTAATGTTTCGCTCAAGCGCGTCAAAGCTCAAGTTCAGGCCTGAAAACGGCATGAAGGTGATAGCGTCGGGGCGCATATCTGTATTCGAGCGCGACGGCCAGTATCAGCTTTACATCGACCGCATGACGCCGGAGGGCGAGGGAAGCCTTTATCTCGCCTTCGAACAGCTTAAAAAGAAGCTTGAGAGCGAGGGGCTTTTCGACAAGGCGAAAAAGCGCAGAATAAAGCGCATGCCTATGCGAATAGGCATCGTGACGTCGCCTACGGGCGCGGCGCTTCGTGATATGCAGAACATTCTGGGACGCCGCTTCCCGCTGTGCGAGATACTCATTTATCCCGCGCTCGTTCAGGGGCCGCAGGCTCCGGCCGAGCTTATCGCGGGCGTAAATTACTTAAACGAGCATAAGCTGTGCGATACGATAATCATAGGACGCGGCGGCGGCTCCATTGAGGAGCTGTGGGCATTCAACGACGAGGGGCTTGCCCGTGCTGTCGCGGCGTCTGAGATACCCGTGATATCGGCCGTGGGGCACGAGACGGATTTTACGATATGCGACTTTGCGGCGGATCTGCGTGCGCCCACTCCGTCGGCTGCGGCGGAGCTTGCGGTGCCGAATTTCGACGATATATATAATTATCTTAAGAAAGCGCAGAGCTCGATGTCGGCGTCGCTTACGGCAAAGGTGAATTTTCAGAAGAATACATACGAGAGACTTGCGGGCAGCTTTGTGTTCGCGCATCCCGAGCGGATGATGCAGGACAGGATAATGGCGGCGCAGCATCTTGAGGACAAGATGACGCGCGAGTTCGACGCGGCGCTCAAAAACCGCATACACGCTCACGACGCGCTTTCAAAAAAGCTTCACGCGCTCGACCCGATGTCAGTGCTCGCACGAGGATATTCCGTTACAACGACGGCCGACGGACGCATGATAAAGTCGGCGGACGACATCGAAGCGGGCGACGATATAAAGGTTTATCTTGACCGCGTAATCTTAGAGGCGCGCACGACGAAAGTGAAAAATAAGCCGGGGACGGAGGATGAAAAGAATGCCTAAAAAAGCGAGCTTTGAAGAGAATATAAAAAAACTTGATGAAATAGTTAAAGCGCTTGAAAAGGGCGATATGCCCCTTGATGAAATGATAAAAACGTTTGAACAGGGCGTCGCGCTTTCAAAGCTGTGCAAAAAGACCCTTGACGAGGCGGAGCTGAAGGTAAATATGCTGCTCTCAAAGGGGGACACCGAAGAGGGCGAGGCTTCAGAAGAAAACTGATTTTAAGCACAATTTAAATAAAGAAAGGATAATGATTATGACTCCCGAAAACAGATTTGAATTTTACACTCAGATGCTCACGGAATATTTTGATTGCGTGATAACTCCCATCGAGGGCTTTCATAAAGAGATCAACGACGCGATGATCTACAGCCTTACGGCGGGCGGAAAGCGCATAAGACCCATGCTGTGCCTTGAATTCTGCCGCGCGCTCGGCGGCGACGTAGGCGCGGCCATGCCTTTTGCGGCAGCGCTTGAGATGATACATACTTCTTCGCTCATTCACGACGACCTGCCCTGCATGGACGACGACGACTTAAGACGCGGCAAGCCCACGAACCACAAGGTGTTCGGCGAGGCGATGGCAGTTCTTGCGGGAGACGCTCTTATTCTGAAGGCGTTCGAGTATATGACGAGATCGGCCGAAAAGATTCCCGCGGAGCACGTTGTCAAGGCCGTTCGGGTGCTGGCCGAGGCTGTCGGAAGTGAAGGCATGGTGGGCGGACAGGTCATTGACCTCAAATCGGAGGGCATAAAAATTCCGATAGAGAAGCTTGACAAGCTTCATAAGATGAAGACGGGCGCGATGATAAAGGCCTCCGTACAGCTCGGCTGCATCGCGGCCGGCGTGACTGAGGGCCCGCTCTACGACGCCGCAACGGAGTATTCTGGTCATATCGGCCTCGGTTTTCAGATAAAAGACGACATTCTTGACGTTGAAGGAAACACCGAAAAGCTCGGCAAGGCCGTCGGCCGCGACGAAAAGAGCAACAAGAGCACGTATGTGACCTTCTACGGCGTAAACGGTGCGAAGAAAAAGCTCGTTGAAATAACGAACAAGGCAAAGGAATGCTTAAAGGATATCCCCGACAATGACTTTTTGCAGTATCTGACTGATTTTCTTTTAAACAGAGATTATTGATAAGCTTCGCAGGCCGGTTTTTTGTTTGTTTTTATTCCCGGGAGGAAACATGAAGGAATTTTTAATCTTCATAACTTCTAATATTGCATTTGACGCCGCGTTCCTGTCGTGGTTCATAGCGCAGGTCATAAAGATGGTGACGGTGCTCGTCACCGAAAAGACCTTCAGCATACGGCGCTTCATGGACTCCGGCGGAATGCCCAGCTCTCATTCCGCCTTCGTGGCCGCGCTTGCGGTATGCATAGCCTTCATCGACGGCTTCGCCTCAACGCAGTTCGCGCTGGCGGCGGCTTTGGCATGCGTCGTTATGTATGACGCGGCTGGCGTAAGACGAGCGGCGGGCGAGCAGGCCAAGGTCCTGAACAAGCTTATGGACGCATGGGAGGACCAGGAGCCCGAGTTCGTTCAGACGCAGCTTAAGGAGATAATGGGGCACACCCCCGCGCAGGTGGGCGCGGGCGCGCTTTTGGGCATAGTGATAGGCCTGATATTTATGCTGGCGCGGTAAACATAAAGAAAAATGCGGGAAAGCAGGCGTTTTCCCGCATTACTTTTTTATTATCTTTTCTGAAAAAGTATGGATTATAGACATGATATATGATACAATACAATAATAAGATATAGTGGCGCAGTATTCTTAGTCGGAGCTTTTTGTTTTGAAGACGGGGCTAAAAATCCGTTAAAGGGCATATCGATGAAGCTTCTTGTGCCTGCTTAAAACGCCCAGTTTTGGGTGGGTGCTGGGAGTAACACCACCGGTGTTGGATTTAAGGGCAGCCTGTAATGGCATACAGATCTGACCCTTTTATCATAGAGACCCGACTTTGTAGTCTGCCTATACACGATCATTAGTTGACCGGACAGATTACGAACCGGGATTAAACCTGCATTGCGGTTTTTTTGCTGTGTGCAGAGTAGCCTGCCTTGAGTGAGCAGCGGTGAACGGAAGACAGGCCTTACGTCTTTGGCCAAGGACATGGGGCTAATGCAGCCTGAAACCCTGTTTGCAAAAGAGGATTAAAAACAAATAAGACCGTTTGGGAAAACCTCTAGGCTGTTCATTATGAGGTATGCGGGGGATTGAAGTACGGACTGAGTGGCAATCAAGTCATGCCGTCGGCGACGCGGCATATGAGGCTTTAAAGGGAAACCGCCCGTTTGGCGACAGCGGGCAGCAGCATGGGAAATCCAACTTGACCAAAGCCGTAAGATTTACTCTGTATACCGCCACTATTTTTTACTTTAAAACATATTGGAGGAGCTTTAATTGGAACTGTCAAACGAAGAGTCCGATGAAGACAATCATAAAAGACCCGGCATAAAGGAGCGGCTCAAAAAGCATAAAAAGCTTATACGCTCCCTTGCCTCGCCGAACAGAAAGTCGGACATCCGCTGGGCGGTCATAGTCGTTATAGTCGCGCTTGCCGCCTCGTTCTGCCTGTCCTTCGTTTCGAACCGCGCCCTTTCGGGAGTTTCCATCGGAGGCGCGCTCGTTATACTGCTTATTTTTATACTTCTGGGCGTCATATTTGACATAATCGGAACGGCGGTTACGGCGGCAAATCCCGTGCCGTTCCATTCGATGGCGTCAAGAAAGGTGCCGGGCGCGAAGGCCGCGATAAGGATAATATCGCAGGCGGGCAAAGTGTCGAACTTCTGCAACGACGTAATAGGAGACATAACGGGAATAATCAGCGGCGGAGCCGTCATCGTTATAGTCGGCTTCTTTGTAACGTCGTTCGGGTGGGCGAAAAACAGCGTGCTCATAAGCCTTGTGCTTACAAGCATCGTTGCGGCGCTGACCATCGGAGGCAAGGCGCTCGGAAAGAGCATAGCGCTCGGGTACTCCAACACAATAATATACTATGTGGGGCTGCTTACGGAGAGTATTCTCAAGGTCATCGCGCCCCGCAGGCTTCAAAAACCTAAAAGCAAAAAAAGCGGACAAATTGGCGCCGCGAAAAAGGATACTTAACGTGAAAAAAAGGATAGACATCCTCGTTTTTGAGAAGGGGCTTTCAGAGAGCCGGGAAAAGGCGAGAGCGCTCATAATGGAGGGCATCGTATTTGTAAACGGCGAACGTGTGGACAAGCCCGGTCAGAGCGTTGACGAGAACGCACAAATCGAGATAAGAGGAAAAAAGCTTGAATACGTGAGCCGCGGAGGGCTTAAGCTTCGCGGCGCGATAGAGCATTTCGGCATAGACCTTAACGGCGTATACGCCATAGACATAGGCGCGTCCACAGGCGGCTTTACCGACTGCATGCTCATAAACGGCGCAAAAAAAGTCTACGCCGTGGACGTGGGGTACGGCCAGCTTGCGTGGAAGCTTCGCACCGACCCGCGAGTCGTGAACATTGAGCGCACGAACATCCGCTATTTCGACGACAGCGTGCTGGAGCGCAGGCTTGACTTCGGCACGGTGGACGTGTCCTTCATAGGGCTAAAGCTGGTGCTTCCCGTGCTTTAC
>JAFOLN010000250.1 GCA_017419325.1 Clostridia bacterium | reverse complement strand
GGGCGTTTTGATAATATATCCGCTCGACAAACGACGGGAAAGCGTTTATAATCGAATAAAAGAAGGAAACGGAGGAAAGAGCCTTGTATACATACATAAGACGGGCCTATTATCACGAGACGGGCCAGATGGGCATAATACATCACTCCAACTACCTTAAATGGATGGAGGAGGCGCGGGTGCGGTTCATGGACTCGCTGGGACACGGGTACGCGAAGATGGAAAAGCTTGGCATAGTATCGCCCGTGGCGTCGCTTCGGATAGAGTATAAAAGCCCGGTGGAGTTCGACGACGAGGTGCACATACGCCTCGGGGTGAAAAAATACACCGGAGCCGCCCTGGAGGTCACATACGAGTTTTACAACGAGACGAAGGGAGAAATATGCACCGCGGCGGAGTCGCGCCACTGCTTTATAAAGGACGGGCGCATAATATCGCTGAGGCGCACATATCCCGAGATGGACGCGAAGCTTTTAGCCGCTGTGGAAAAAGAGTAAAAAAGGCACGTCGGAGCGTATCATGTCCGACGTGCCTTTAACTTTTATTTAAGATTTTTTATTCGGTGCGCGCCCTTTCGTCTGAGTTCTTTTTTTCGGCGCTCTTTTTGGGGCGTTCTTTTTTTTATTCACCGTGGGAGCGGCGTTCTTTTTCGGCTTTCCCGCGCCGGCGGGCTTTTGAGCCTTCGTTTTCGGCGAGGTCGTTTTCACCGTTTTATTGTGGGCGCGGGGCGCGGGTGCGCCCTGAGTGCGGCCGCCGCTTGTCTTTGCGCGTCCGGGCGGAGCGGCCGTATTCCTCGGCATCCTCGCGGGGGGACGGCGTGCGGGGGGCTTTTGACCCTGCGGCTGACCTGCGGGCGGTCTTTTTCCCGACCTCGCGGCGTTCGCCCGCTTCTTTTCTTTTCTTCGCTCGTTTCGCTTTATGTTTCTTGCAAGCACGAACACATAGAACACGGCAAGCACAAGGATGACTATGAGTATTATCCTTACCGCAATAAAGGAGAAAAAGGTTGATATCCAGTATCCGAGCTTAAGTATAATATTAGCCCTTATTGTCTCCTCGCTTGTGAGCGTGCCCGTGACGATGAGCACGTCGTTGTCGTATACCTCGAAGGTGCCGAGCGTATCGCCCGCGCTTATGGGAGCCATGATGCGCTCGTTCGGGAAGAGCTTTACGGTTATCTCCTCCTCGTTCTTGCTCTGGGGAATGACGGTGCTCACGTCGTCCTTTGAAACGAGGGAGATGTAGTCCTTCTCAAGCGAGTCCCAGAGGCGCTCCTCCGTCATGATCTCGCCCTTTTTTACGATGGTCTTTATCTTGTACTTTGAGTATGCCTCTCTGAACACGTTTCCCGCGTCCCTCATGGCGGGGAGGGAGTATTTGCTGCCGTCGCCGCTTGTGCCCGCGCCTATGAATATAAGCGACATGGAGCCGCGCCCGCGGGAGGCTGCGGCGGCGACAACGCTGCCCGACGTGTTCGACTGGCCGCCTATGAGGCCGTCGGCGTAGCGGTAGTAGTAGCCCGAAGTTTTATATGTTGAGATAAGGTGGTCGTTCGTGTAGAACTTCGTCTTCTTCGCGCGCCATTCGCTTGGGGGCAGGGTGTAGCTCTTCGTTGAGGCTATCTCCATGAGAAGCTTGCTCTGCATGAAGTAGTCGGCGATTATGTACATATCCCATACGGTGGAATACTGCTCCGCGTTGTGCTGACCCGTGGCGTTCGTGAAGTTTGTGTTCTGCGCGCCGATGAAGGCGGCCTTCTCCGTCATGCTTCTCGCAAAGTCCTCCTCGGTGCCTCCGATGTGCTCCGCTATCGCAACGGCGGCCACGTCGTTGTTGTCGAGAATCATGCAGTAAAGAAGCTGGCGCACGGAGAGCTGTTCTCCGACCTTAAGGTTCGCAACCGTTCCGGAGGCGTTCGAGCCGCCCGCCGCCGTTTCCGATATGGTGACAATGTCGTCGAGCATGCCGTATTCCACGGCGATGATGGCCGTCATGAGCTTCGTAAGCTCGCCGGGAGCTATGCGGTCGTTTATATTCTTCTGATATATGACGGTGTCCGTCGCCGATTCAACCAATATCGCGTTCTTCGAGGCCACCGAAAAGGAGGCGTTCGAGACGGCCGTGCCCGCCGCGCCCGCAAAGCAGGGCAGCACGACGGCAATGACGAGCAATATTGAAAGAAGGGCCTGTTTCCTAAGTTTATTCATATGTTCTCCAAATTTATGAAACCGTATTGAAGGCGGCCGTAAAACCGCGTATAATCATAGAGTAAGTTATTAGTCTTATAATAACAGATTTACATAATCATTAAAAGCCTTTTTTAGAATTTTTCGTTTTTTTAAGAGGTAGCGTCATGAAAAAGCTTGATATTTCGCATAAAATACTGCTTTTGTGCGTGTTTGCGTTCATAATATACATCGCCGCGGGCAGCGTTATGTCGTCTTTTGACTTTAAGCGCACCGACGTCTCCGACTCGCAGCCCCTTCGCGTCATAGAGGAGAGCGCTTTGGAGGAAACGCCCGAGGGAGAGCCCGTCAACATAAATACAGCGGGAAAATACGAGCTTGAACGCCTGCCCGGAGTAAGCGAGGCGACGGCGGACAAGATAATCGCGTACAGGGAGGAATTCGGCCCCTTTGAAACGCCTGAGGAGATAATGCTTGTGTCCGGCATAGGGGAGAAGAAGTACGAGGCCATGAGCGAATTTATATACGTGGAATAAAAAACGGCGCGGCATGAACCGCGCCGTTTTTCGGCTTTTATATAAGGCTCAGCTGTTCGGGGCTGTCGGCCGCCTTGGGGTTGTAGCCGGATGAGGGAAGCTTTCTTATTCTGTACGCCGTGGGGTCGGAAAGCTTTGTTTCCGTTGAGGGCTGCGCCTTCGTCACGCTCTTTCCCGCTTTCAGCGTCATGACGATGACGCCCTGGGACGCTCTTGT
>JAFOLN010000249.1 GCA_017419325.1 Clostridia bacterium | reverse complement strand
CGGGCGTGCCGATATGCGAGGGCGGAAAGCTGGTAGGCATCATAACGAACCGCGACTTAAGATTCGAGTCCGACTTTTCAAAGAAGATTTCCGAGTCCATGACGAAGGACAATCTCGTTACGGGCAAGGTGGGCACCACGCTTGAACAGGCGCAGGAGATATTAAGAAAATACAAGATAGAGAAGCTTCCCATAGTTGACGATGAGGGCTACTTAAAGGGACTTATCACCATAAAGGATATAGAGAAGGCCATAAGGTACCCCAATTCCGCACGCGACTCCGAGAGCAGACTCCTTGTGGGCGCGGCGATAGGCGTTACGGACGACGTGCTTGAGCGTGCGGGCGCGCTTGTGGGCGCGAACGTGGACGTGCTCGTTCTGGACTCCGCTCACGGACATTCGAGCAACATCATGGCAACGCTCAGAAGAGTAAAGGAGAAGTTCCCGAACACCCCCGTAATCGCCGGCAACATCGCAACGGCCGCGGCGGCCGAGGCTCTTATCGAGTCGGGCGCGGACGCCGTAAAGGTGGGCATAGGCCCCGGCTCCATATGCACGACGCGCGTCGTTTCGGGCATAGGCGTGCCCCAGATTACGGCCATAGCCGACGTTTGGGAGGTGGCCGAGAAGCACGGCATCCCCGTTATAGCCGACGGCGGCATAAAGTACTCCGGCGATATCGTTAAGGGCATCGCGGCAGGCGCGAACGTGGTAATGATAGGCTCGCTTCTCGCGGGCTGCGAGGAAAGCCCCGGCGAGGAGGAAATATATCAGGGACGCCGCTTCAAGGTATACCGCGGCATGGGCTCCCTTGCGGCAATGGCGAAGGGCTCGAAGGACCGCTATTTCCAGACGGGCTCTAAGAAGCTCGTTCCCGAGGGCGTCGAGGGCCGCGTACCCTACAAGGGCAGCGTGTCCGACTCCATATATCAGCTCATCGGCGGCCTGCGCTCCGGTATGGGATACTGCGGCACGCCGACGCTGGAGCGACTCCAGCATGAGGCGCAGTTCATCCGCATAACGAACGCGGGCTTAAAGGAAAGCCATCCCCACGACATATACATCACGAAGGAAGCGCCGAACTATTCGGTTCAGCTTTAAGAATACAAAAGCGAGACGGCAAAAGGCCGCCTCGCTTTTTTTGTAAATAAAAGTAGACTAAATGCGGCTTGTGTGATATTATGTACATTGTAATTTATAAAAAAGGAGACGGTTTATGAAGCGGGGACTTTTAAGAATACTCGCCGTTTTGATGCTGGCGGCGCTTGTTTTCACCGGGATCACGGCGGCGGCCGATGACGAAACGCTTATCGTGCGGCCGTCGAAGCACAACATAGAAATAATGGGCAAAAAGGCCGACCTTGAGGCCTACAATATAAACGGCTACAATTACTTCAAGCTGCGCGATGTGGTCGAGGCGCTGGGCTTTTACGTGGCGTGGGACGACGCGCTCCAGAAGATCACCGTATCGGACAGGCCCGTAAGCTCCGGCTCCGTCTTTATCATGATAGACGCGGGTCACGGCGGCACCGACGCGGGCGCGCTCAGTAAAAGCACGCAGCTTTACGAAAAGGACATAAACTTAAGCGTGGCCGAAAAGCTTTCCGAAATGCTAAGAGCCGAGGGCTACATCGTCGGCATGACGCGCACGGAGGACGAGACTCTCGCCGTAACGGAGAGGATGGACATGATACTCATGCGCCGCCCCGACCTTATTATAAGCGTACACCACAACGCCTCAGACGACGCCTCCCGCAGCGGCGCGTATGTGCTCTGCCAGGTTGACGACCGCGAGGGCGGACGCACGACAAGGCTTGCGGGCTTTTTACAGGAGGAGTTTGAAAACATAGGTCAGACGTACCTCGGGAACGTTTACCGCCGCGGCTCAAGGGGCGACTATTACGGCCTGCTCCGCGCCGCTGCGAGCGTGGGAATCCCCGCCGTCATAACGGAGTTTGCCTTTATCGACAATCCGACAGACCTGAAGCTTATAGATACCGAGGAAAAGCAGGAAGCGGAGGCGCGTGCCATATATACGGCGGTGATGAGGTTCCTTCAGAGCCCCGAAAGCGAATACGGCGCGTCGGACGATACGGCCGAAGGCGGTGAAAGCGGCGAAGCAGACGAAGCAAGCCCCGATGAGGGCGGCGCTTCCGATGACGCCGGGACGGACGGCGAGGAGGAGACGGACGACGCTTCCGATGAGGACGACGGCTATGACAACGGCTATCCCACCTGGCTCAGACCGTGACCGAAAATAAAAATGCTGCGGGCAGCAACAAAAATACATTGATACGGCGGATTTTTTCGCATATCGCTTGAAAAAGCCGCCTTAAAGGAATATACTTTTCTTTGCACGTTTAAGAATATGCAGACAAATTCCAATGAAGTGAGGTAATGAAAAATGAATAAGAGAATAAGAAGCATACTCTGCCTTGTACTTGCGCTTTGTGTGGCGTTCGCGTTTGCCGCATGCGGCTCGAAGGACGCGAAGGAGGACGCGGAGACTGCCGCAGGCGAGGCCGGTCAGGCAGCCACGGAGGCCGTGGAAGACGCGGCGGCCGTAAATTACGACACCGCATACTGGGGTCAGAGCGAGGACGGCGCTGAGGTGTTCTTCCTTATCGATTCCAAAAACGGTTACTCCTGCCTTCTGTCCAAGGCTGACGAGGGCGTCGCAATGCAGTATGTTGGCGCGGGCAGAGACAACGGCGACGGTACTTATACGATAACGGACAACGCGACCGGTGAGGACGTTACGTTCGGATGCGCTCCTGCGGCCGACGAGGACGGCACCGACTGCCTTGAGGTATCCTTTGACGGAGCATCCTCCGTATATCTCTATGAGTCCGACGCGTCCGTCGTTGTAAGCGACCTTGCGGGTCAGGGCGTAACGCTTTACTGATAACGCTCCCATAGAAGAATAGACGTAATACGGCCTGCCGCACGGACGGCGGGCCGTGTTTTTATGCGCCATTGACCGCATGGCGGGGGATATGAAAAAAGAGAGACGCCATGGGGCGTCTCTTTTTTTGTTTTGTTATTTCATGTCCTTTAAAAGCCCGTGCTTTTCATATGTCGTGGTCTTTACGATCCTGTTTTCGTCGTCCACGAAAACTATATTGGGCGCGTGGGACTTCGCCTCGTCCGGCTCCATCATGGCGTAGGCCATGATGATAATCTTGTCGCCCACATGCACCTGACGCGCCGCCGCGCCGTTTAAGCATATAAGCCCGCTGCCTCTTTCTCCGGCTATGGTATACGTCTCGAAACGGCTGCCGTTGTTTACGTCCACTATCTGAACGTATTCGTATTCAAGGATGCCCGACGCCTCCAGAAGAGCCTCGTCAACGGTGATGCTGCCGACGTAATCAAGCTCCGCCTGAACTACCGTGGCGCGGTGTATCTTTCCCTTAAGCATATTCAAAAGCATGGCGTTTAAACTCCTTTGTCACTCACGATAAAATTGTCGATAAGGCGCGTCTTGCCGATGTATACGGCCATGGCGATGAGCGTGTCGCCCGTTACCGTGTCCTTTATCGATATGTCGTCCATGTCAACGACCTCAACGTAATCTATGCGAGCCAAAGGCTCCGTCTCAATGTTCTTTTTCATAAGCTCAACGAGCTTCTTCGCGTCGGTAAGTCCCTCGCGAACAAGCTTTTCGCCCATGAATACGGTCTTTGAGAGGATGAGCGCCGCCTTTCTTTCCTCGGGGCTTAAATAAGTGTTTCTCGAGCTTTTCGCAAGACCGTCGCTTTCGCGGATTATGGGGCAGCCCACGATCTCGATGGGCATATTGAGGTCCTTTACCATCCGCTTTATAACGGCAAGCTGCTGCGCGTCCTTCTGACCGAAGTATGCCCGGTCGGGGCCGACGATGTTGAAAAGCTTGCACACAACGGTGCATACGCCGCGAAAATGGATGGGACGGCTCTTGCCGCAGAGCTCCGCGGTGGGGCCCGTCATGTCAACGAAGGAGCAAAAGCCCTTGTCGTACATCTCCTCCGGCTCGGGATTGAATATAAGGTGCGCGCCCGTCTCATCGCAGAGCTTCGTGTCAGCCTGAAGGTCGCGGGGATAGCTTTCAAGGTCCTCGGTGGGGCCGAACTGCATGGGGTTTACGAAATCGCTTACAACAACGCGGTCGCATTCCGCAACGGCGCGCTTTATGAGGCTCTGATGACCCTCGTGAAGAAAGCCCATGGTGGGCACAAGTCCTACCGTAAGCCCCTCTTTTCGCCATGCGTTCACGGCGTCCCTCGTCTCTTTTATCGTATGAACAACTTTTATCATAATGTCCGCCTTTTTTCTTTATTTTTTTATCAATACAGCTTTTCTATAACGTCATCGTCTATTTTATACGTATATTCCTCCGAAGGGAAGGAGCCGTCCTTCACCTCGGCGTCGTACTTTTTGAAGGCCTCCGTCATTATCTCGCCGATGGACGCGTATTTTTTCACGAACTTCGGCGTAAAATCGGAGAACATGCCAAGCATATCCTGATATACGAGCACCTGACCGTCGCAGCCGCTGCCCGCGCCTATGCCAATGGTGGGGATGTCGAGCTTCTTTGTGATAAGGGACGCAAGCTTATACGGCACCGCCTCGATGACTACGGCGAACGCGCCCGCATTCTGTACGGCAAGGGCGTCCTCCAGAAGCTTTCTTGCGGCCGCCTCCGTCTTGCCCTGCACCTTATGTCCGCCGAAGGCGTTTATGGACTGGGGCGTAAGGCCGATGTGCGCGCATACAGGGATGCCCGCGTTCACGATGGCCTCAATCTGGGGGCATACCTCCTTGCCGCCCTCAAGCTTTACGGCGTTCGCGCGTCCTTCCTTCATAAGACGGCCCGCGTTTACAACCGCGTCGTATACGGAGGTCTGATACGACATGAAGGGCATATCGGCCACCACGAGCGCGTCCTTCGCGCCGCGGGATACGGCTCTTGTGTGATGTATCATATCCTCCATCGTAACGGAGATGGTGTCCTCATATCCCAACATTACGTTTCCCAGGGAGTCGCCGACAAGAAGCGAGTTTATGCCGGCCTTGTCCATAAGGGACGCGGTGGAATAGTCGTATACCGTGAGCATGGAAATTCTGGTACCTTCTTTTTTTGCCTTTGCGAAAGTCAGAACAGTGTTTTTCATCCTACTTCTTCTCCTTGTCGGTTAAATTTTTTAATACGGTATAATCTCTTTCGGGATATTTTTTTTCGGTTATCTTTATAAGCTCGCGCGACAGCGCCTTATATGCGTCAAGCGTGTCACGGGAGCCGGACAGCGCGTCGAGATGCTTCTTTACGGTGCCGGCGTCGTTCCTGTCAACGGGGCCGGTGAGCGCGTCCGCGCAGCCGCGGGCGGCAAGGCTTTCGGCGTTGTTTAAAAACAGGGGATTAAGCGCGAGCCGTGCGCCGTCCTCGGAAAAACCGCACTCCGTAAGAAGTTCCCGGGCCATATGGTATAGCCCTATGACCAGATTGCTCGACATGGCGAGCGCGGCGTGATATTTTACCTTGTTTTCTGCGCTTATTATCTGATAGGGATTTTTAAGCCTTTCCATGAGCGACTTTATCACAGGCATTGCCTCCGGGTCGCCCTCTATCGTGAAAAAGGCCTTGTGTATTTCCCTGTAGGACAGCATCCTGTCGCTGACCGCGAACGCGGGATGAACGGAGCAGCCGTATGCGCCACGGTCTTTAATGCCGTTAAAAACTCCGGCGGAAAGGGCGCCGCTGCAGTGACATAATATTTTATCCGTAAGTCCAAGGCCCGAAAGCTCGTTATATACCTCGGGAATGGCCGCGTCGTGCGTCGTGATGAAGATCATGTCGCAGTCGTGAAGCAGCTCCCCGAGGGACGTATAGGCTTTGCTTTTTGTGAACCCGGCGGCTTCACAGGCGTGGGCGTGGGTGCGGGAGAAGTAGCCCGAAACATTCAGGCCCCTCTCACAAAAAAAGCGCCCCAGAGTAAAGCCTACTCTGCCTGCGCCGATAAATCCTATTGACGGATCATGCTTATTCATCATACCACCTTCTTAAACCGTAAAATCCTGCTCGCTTGCGATACAGGTCAAAGTATGGGAAAGACAGTACGAATAAAATATTTTGTAGCGCGGTACGGCTTCGTAAGAATACCATCCATCGCTAATATACAATATAAAAATTGATTTGTAAAGGGGTATGTTAAAAATTTACCGATTGTTCAAATATACAAAAAATCAAAGAAAAAAAGACCTTTACCCCGCGCAGGGAAGCATATATAATAAAGAAAGAAGCAAATTCGGGCGAAAAAGCCCGAAATAAATAAAAGGGGAAAGGTTGTGGTTATGTGAAAAAGAAAATGCTGGCCCTTTTGCTTGCGGCGGCGATGATATTCGCGCTTGCGGGCTGCGGCTCCGGCTACGACACGTATGAGGACAGCGAGTCCACGTCGCTTACGGCTCAGGGGCTCGACATTTCCTTTGACCGCGAAACGGGCAATATGATAATATCGCGTCCCCCGGAAAAGTCGGGCGAGAGAATGGGAGAAGAGGGCGTATGGACCATATTCGTTTACCTGTGCGGCACCGACCTTGAAACGAAATACGCCATGGCAACGTACGACCTTCAGGAGATGATCTCCGCCGACGGCAGCGACAGGGTGCGCTTTATAGTTGAAACGGGCGGCGCGTCAAGATGGCAGAACGACATCGTGTCCGGCCGCAAGATTCAGCGCTTCATGGTGCAGGACGGGGAGATATATCAGCTCGACGAGCTTCCCGCGGCAAACATGGGCAAGGCGGACACGTTCTATGATTTCATAAAGTGGGGCGTTGACAATTACGCGTCCGAGCATATGGGCGTGGTGCTCTGGGACCACGGAGGCGGCAGCATAACGGGCATCTGCTTCGACGAGAGAAATCAGTTCGATTCGCTTTCGCTTAAGGACCTCGACGCGGCCTTTGCCGCCGTTTACGAGGGCATGACCTGCAAATTTGACTTTATAGGCTTCGACGCCTGCCTTATGGGCACGATGGAGACGGCCAATGTGCTTGCTTCATATGCCGATTACATGTACGGCTCGCAGGAGACGGAGCCGGGCTACGGCTGGGACTATGTGGAGGTAGGCTCCTTCCTCGCCGACAACCCCGACGCGGACGCCGAGGAGCTGGGGCGCGTTGTATGCGACAGCTTCTACGCGGCATGCAAAAAGATAAAGCAGGAAAAGGGCGCGACGCTTGCCGTTATAGACCTTTCATATATGGACAGGCTCGTGACCGACTTCAACACCTTTGCCGGGAGCATGTACGTGTCGGCCGACGACGCGAACGCCCTTGCCCTTATGAGCAGAGGCATAGAGGGCGCCGACAACTTCGGCGGCAACAACAAAAGCGAGGGCTATACGAACATGGTGGACCTCGGAGCGCTTGTGAACGCCTGCGCACCGTATACATACGGCGCGGACGAGGTGCTTGAAACGCTTGAAAACGCGGTCGTATACAACGTGACGGGCTCCGCCCACAAGAGAGCCTCGGGACTTTCGCTTTACTACCCGCTGAGCGTACAGGGCTCAAGAGAGCTTACCATATTCGGCGGCGTATGCGTAAGCCCCTACTACCTGTCCTTCATCGACAGAAAGAATTACGGCGGCATGAACCGCGGCAATACGCAGGGGTACAGCGACGAATACTGGTACGACGAGAACGGCACCTGGAGCTGGGCCGCCGAGGGAAGCGCCGACAGCGAACACTGGGAATACGTTGACTCCTATGAGGTGACGGGTCAAAGCCCGCTTATCACCTTTTATCAGGAGCCGATACTCGATGAGGACGGCAGCTACTGGTTCCAGCTCGACGAGAACGGCTACGAGTATGCCGCGAACGTATACGGCTACGTATACGAGCTTTCCGAGGACGGCGAGGACATTATAGAGCTGGGCGAGACTTACGATATAATTATCGACTGGGACAACGGCTACTTCTGCGACGATTTCGACGGCTACTGGATGTCGCTGCCCGACGGTCAGAACCTGGCAACGTATATAGTTGAAGTCACCGACGACGCCATATTCTATACGTCCCCGGTATTTTTGAACGACGAGGAGACGAACCTTCGTATACGCAGGTCGTTCGACGGCGACATAACGATAGAGGGCGTGTGGGCCGGCATCGACGAGAACGGCGCGGCCGCAAGAGAGATCACAGAGCTCGAGGAGGGCGACAGGATAGTTCCCATATATTATTCGTACAATATCGAGACCGAGGAGGAGTCCTATTATTACGGCGGCGAATACGTATTTGACGGCGCGCCGGAGATATACTACGACCGTCTTCTGAATGCCGACTACCTGTTCTCCTTCTGGATAGACGACATCTACGGCGACTACTACCTCACCGATTACGTCATGTTCAACGTGGATAATAACGGCGACGTGTATTATTATGAGTGGTGAAAAACGGGGAGGCCGAAGCGGCAGACCCGGGAAAACGGCCGGATAACGATGAAGCAACTTGAAGCAACGGGGCTTT
>JAFOLN010000248.1 GCA_017419325.1 Clostridia bacterium | reverse complement strand
TCGTCCATGGTTTTCAGGCTGCTTTCGGTGTATTTATTCCTGTCCACGGCCTTGGCCTTGGCTATGGCGTCCCGAAGAGCCTTCATGTCGGGATATACATAGTCTGCGGCGGGACGAACGTAAGGCGATTTTACGGTGGTCTCGCCGAAGGTGACCGTTCCGTCCTTCACGGTCCAGCTCATAAGACATTCGTCGGACAGTCCGAATACGGACAGGTCAACGGGATACGCGGGAAGAACCGCGTTGAGCTTGTCAGCCAGAGCGGCGTAGGTGTCGGAGGAGAAGGACTCCACGTTACCCACCACCGCGTCCACGTTATAGAGGCCTTCGCTGTATACGGGGCCCTTTGCGCCTATGGGGTTCGCGGGGTCTACAGAAGCGCCGGCCTTGGTAACAGTCGCGGCGTCGCTGTACCAGCAGTCATAAAGGCCGCCCATCGTCATATAGGCGGTAAGCAGGCCAAGTCCGCGGGAGCTGTCCACGGAGGTTACGCTGCCGGACTCGTAACAGCTTGCGATGTATCCGGCGTTGAAGCCAACCAGCGGGGTTATGATGGAATAGCCCTTGCCGAACATATCCTCCGAGGAGTCGTCGGCTTCGCCTCTTATGTCGCCGAGCGTATAGCAGTTCGCCACAAGACCGCGGTTGTTCATGCCGGTGATGCCGCCTGCCTCAATCCAGCCGCCTCCGTTTCGCACGGTGCAGCTTATGTCCACGTCGGTCATGCAGTTGATGACTGCGCCCTTATATAAGAACGAGGTGATGCCGCCCGCAAGAAGGTTCACGCTGCCGGGATCCTGCACGGCGGTCATTGTGCCCGTTACGGAGCAGTGATCCACAACGGCGCCCTTCCAGTTGTCATACGAGTTGTCGGAGTTTGTTACCACGCCGGCAACACCGCCCACGGACAGACCCACGCTGCTTGATGCTGCGATGGACACGTTGGTAAGATTCAGATCCTTTACACGGGCGGTCTCGTTCAGAATGGAGAAGAACGCCCAGTAGCCTTCTGCGTCTTTGTTGTCGGCGGGAGATTCGGCGGTACCCATGGTCATGCCGTTTACGGTGTGGTTGCCGCCGTCGAAGCTTCCGGCGAAGCCGTACTTATGCTCTCCGATGGGAGTCCACTCTTCGCCCGTAAGATCGATGTCGCTGTCCAAGCGGACATATTTGCCGGCGTAATCGCCGCCTTCCGCTTCCGTCATGGATACGGCGAAGGCATTGAGCTGTTCCTTTGTCTTTATTACCCAGGGATTTGCCTCGCTGCCGTCACCGGATGCGAAGAAGGAGGGGTCAAAGGGCTTGGGAGGCTCGGGCTGCCAGCCGGAGGCGAGCTTCAGCGCCATTTCCACGGCTTCCATAATGCCCTTGCTGCTCTTGGTGGCTCCGGAAACGGCGTCTATGCCGTCGGTCGAGCCCTGCTGACGGATGGCTTCTATCATGTTGTTAAGCTCGGTCTCATATACCACCCAGAAGTTTTCTCCCTCGTGGGATACGGGCGTAATCTCCGTGATGACGCCGTCTTTTACGGTTACGGACATAACCACGTCGCCGCCGAAGCCGGTTCCGGTGCCTTCGTATGTACCGTCAGCCCAGTCGGAGTTCGTCGGTTCGGGTGCGGAGGCGCCAAGCGCGGCTTCCGTCTCCACCGTAAATACTCCGGAGCTTGTGTAATAGTCCACCTCTGTAATGGTCTCGCCCTCCAGGTCAGCGTAGTAAGCAAGATCCGCCTCGGAATATGTCTGACCCTTCTGGCTCTCTGCTACAGTGGTGTTAACTGCAAAGTCGTTAAAATCCTTATAGTAGATGTTCTTAAGATGCCTGAGCGCGTATTCCTTGCCGTCGGCCTTTACGACCGCGCCGTATATCTGCTTTGCGGAGGCGATGGCGGCCACGGCGCTCTCATCAAGAGAAACATAGTACTGTCCGTGTTTGCTCTCGGTATCGACCGTGGCAGACGCGCTGATTACCGTCGGCTCCGCTTCCAGTTTTGCGAAGCTGAAACTTCCGTCGGAAGCGACCGAAGCCTCGGCGCACATGCCCGGTGCGGCCGAAAGACCAAGCACGTCGCCTTCGGCGTTCTCATTTGCCCAGTCCACCCATGCCGTATAATCCATCCACGCATATGCCTCAGCCGGGGAATATGCGCTTGAGTTAAGCTTTGCGTAATCTTCCTCGGTAATCTTCACCGGAAGCATTACGCCCTCAATGCCGCTTGTGTAGCTTCCGTAGGCCATGGGAGCATAATAATTCGTAGTCTCCTGTCCGGTCTCCTTGTCCGTCTTTGTCTTTTTGTACGGATTGCTCCAGAAGTTAGCAAGCTTTCCTTTGTTCTCATCGGCGTTGGTGGTAGCGGAAGTCACCGCGTCCACCGTGTCAGCGTTTGCGATGCCGATGACGTCACGGTAGAACGTGTCGTATGGCACATTCACCACGATAGTCTTTCCCCCGTCCCCGGCGGTCACACTGCCTTCGTCCGCTCCGGCGGCAAATGCCGCGGGAACCAGCGAAAGGAGCATGGCAAGGCTTAGGGCCAGAGCCAACAATTTCTTTCCTTTCATAGATACACCTCTTCCTTTTTGCTTATCTCCGAAGCGGCGCCAAATGCGCCCTTTCGGGGTACTGCTTCGGTCAGCCGAAACACTTCGTCTTTTGGAAACGGTCTCCCCGTCCGGGGAAAACTTTTCGGTACAAACGAGTTAGTTTAGACTAACCCTTGGTATAATATCACGCGTTAGAAAGCTTGTCAAGGCACAGTTTCTCTTATCCGGGTATGATATTCCCGCCCCGCAGCGTCACCTTTAAGGAATGTTCTCCCTGATATTATAATAAACGCCAGCGGGCGGTACAGCGAGGCCTTGGGCCGTATCGGAGCCATACGGCCCCTAAAAAAACGGTCTTCCCGGCGCGTGCGTATAAAAAACACGTCCGCCCGATAAGGCGGACGTGTTTTTCTTTTATTCAGCCGCAGCAGCAGTTGTCCTCAAAGGCGCTTTTGTTCGGAGGGAAGAAGTCGTCTATCGGGAAGTTAAACTGCGAGAAAAGCTCGCAGGGGTCGCGGTCGTCGCCCGCGGACGCGCCGTCGCAGTCTCTCTGCGGGATGCAGAAGTCGTATACAGGGATGAGAAGCTGCACCTTTCTCGAAAGACGCACTATCGAAAAGATGCCTATCGTTACAAGCACCTGGCGGTCGGCCTCCGGCGATATCTCGTCCTCGAACACGCCCGCAACGCACCTCGGCATGCTCTCCGCGTCGAAGCAGCAACAGCAGCAGCACTTGTCGGCGTCGTTTGCGGGGTCGACAAGCCTTGCCTGAAGTATTATCGGGTCAACGGTCTCAACGCTTGCCTCCGGCAGGTTCGTAGTCGTTTTGAGCGCGCTGTCGCTGTCGCCCGACACGTACTTTGAGCTGAAGGTCTTTGCGGAGCCCTCCGAGCCGAAGAGTATGAGCGTCTTATCGGCCGACGCCACGCCCGAAACGGCAACGGATTGACCCATGCCCGTGAATACGTCAAGCGTTATTCTGAAGTAGTAGCGGATCTTCACCGAGTAATATCCCTTATTGAAGGATATCGCCTCCGCGTCGATGTCGACCCAGACAAGCTCAATGTCCTTTGCGCGCACGCTCACCGCTCTGTTAATGACCGGAACGGTGCATCTCGGGAAATATACGGGTATATCCCTGAGGCAGTCGCGGTCGCGGCAGGAGTCGTATATGCGCTTCGTGTCGATACATACGGCTTCACGTACCGCCCGGGCAGTCTCGTTTCTTGTAGCCATGATTTCCTCCTGTAAATGTTTACTCTTTCGGGCGACACGTTCATTCGTTCGCCTCAGTATATTTTATGCAGGACGCTCCTTTTGGTGATTGAAGGCGCGGGGCGCGCATATCATCTATGAGGAAGGGAGCGAGGAGCGAAATGTACAGGGAATTTCACATCATGCGCCCTGACGGGGACTTTTCACTGTCCCTTCTTCGGGGCACGGGCATCATAATAAAAAAGCCTGCCGGCCGCACGTCGGGGGCAAAGCTTCTTTTTAAGAATGCGCGGGGCGAGATGGACGTATGCATGACGCCCGGCGGCACGGTGTTCATCATGGCGCAGACGCAGAACGGTGTTATTTTTAAGATAACGGACAGTGACGGCGTCTGGCGGCGCTTCGATGTGCTTGTACCGAAAAGCGGAGGCTTTCATGAGAAGAAATTCGCGCTCTGCCCCTCGGGCGGCGAGGTGTTCGCTTTTTTCTCCCTGTCTTCCGCGGGAAAAACGGCTCTCATGGCGACGACGCTTTCAAAAAGCGGCCGAACGCCCGCCGCGGCGGCGCGTTTGTCGTCGTGGGACGCCTTTGACGGCGCGTCGGACGGCTCTTTTGTCTGCGCCGCCTTTGAGGACGAGGCGGGCACGCTCTCGGCTCTCATATCGGAGCCCTCGCGCAAAAAAACGAGCCTCATTCCCCTGATTTCGGGCGGCGGGTTCTCAAATATAAGGGTACGGCTCCGCGGGGGCGCGCTTTTTACCGCGTTCATCCGGGGCGGGCGCGTCTTTCTTATACAAACGGACATACGCGCCCGCGTCACGCGAGAAATCCGCGACATGGGCGAAGCCGCCCCCGGCGCACGGATGGCGTTTTCCGTGACGGACGGCGCGCCCGTCGTGTATCTTGTTTCAGAAAACAAGCTTGTGACCGTTCGGTGCGGCGGGCGCTCCCGCGCCGCCGTGAGAAGCGAGACCGACCTTACGGGGCTTGGGGCGCGCGAGATAAAGCGGGTGTACCCCGGAGAATGCGAAACGGAGACTGTCATATAAAAATATCCCGTCCGCGTTTGCGGACGGGATATCGTGTGACCGAAAATTATTTGCCTTTTCTTGAAATTGCCTTCTTTACTGCATTGTAAACCGCGTCGGCGGTGAAGCCGAACTTCTCCGTAAGGTCGGAATACTTGCCTGTCTCGGCGTGTCTGTCGGGCATGGACACCGACTCAAGCGGAGCGAACGCTCCCTCGGTGAGCATTACCTCGGACACCGCGGCGGTAAGGCCGCCGATGATATTGTGCTCCTCGGCTGCGACTACCGCGCCGGTGGATTTTGCGTACTTTACGATGGTGTCGCGGTCGATGGGCTTTATGGAATAAAGGTCTACGACCGTTACGTTTATGCCCTCGTCCTTAAGTCTCTTTGCCGCTTCAAGCGACTTCGAGACCATAAATCCCATGGTGAACACTACGGCGTCGCCGCCCTCGCAGAGCACCTTGGAGCCGCCGGGCAGGAAGGTCTCGTCCTCGGAGTATACAACGGGGAACGCCTCTCTCGAAAGTCTTAAGTAAGCGGGGCCCACGTGATCCTCCACGAGGTACTTCGTCAGCTTGTCCACCATTATCTCATCGCTTGCCACAAGCACCGTGAAGTTGGGCATTGCGCGCATGATTGCGATATCCTCCAGCGCGTGGTGGCTGGGGCCGTCGTACGCGCCCGAAAGGCCCGCGTAAGCTCCTGCCATCTTTACGTTGAGTCTGCCGTAGGATATGAGCGCCTTTGCGGCGCATGCGCCTATCGTCGTTAAAAACGAGGTGAATGTGTTTACGAATACGTTCTTGCCGCAGGTGGACATGCCTGCCGCCATTGCCACCATGTTGTTCTCGCTTATGCCCACGTTGAAGAAGCGGTCGGGCGCTTCCTTTCCGAAGAGCGCCGACTTGGTGGAGCCGGAAAGGTCGGCGTCAAGCACAATTACGTTTTTGTTGGGCACGCCGTACTTGCGGAGCGCCTCGCCGTAAGCGTCTCTTATCGATTTAGGCATCGGACGCACCTCCTTTAAGCTCGGCCATGGCCTTCTTGTAGCTTTCGTCGTCTATGGCGCTTCCGTGCCACTTGTTGTTGCCTTCCATGAACGATACGCCCTTGCCCTTTACGGTCTCGGCAATGATGATGGAGGGCATTCCCTTCTTTTCCTTTGCAAGGTCGATGGCGTCGCACACGTCCTCCACGTCGTGACCGTTGCAGTGGATTACATTATAGCCGAAGGCGCTCCACTTCGCGTGGATGTCGCCCATGGGCATTATTACATTGCTCGGGCCGTCGAGCTGTACATGGTTGTTGTCAAGTATCGTGATGAAATTGTCCGCCTTGAACTTGGACGCGCTCATTGCGGCCTCCCAGACTATGCCCTCGTTCGTTTCGCCGTCGCCCAGGATGGCGTAGGTATATGCATCGGGGTAGTCAAGACGCTGCGCAAGCGCCATGCCCAATGCCGCCGAGTAGCCAAAGCCTAAAGGCCCCGTGGGTATCTCTATACCCGGAGTATGATTCGGCGAGGGATGACCCTGAAGGTGGCTTCCCGCCTGGCGAAGCGTCTTTAAGTCCTCCTTGGGGAAGAACTCGAGCTCCGCAAGGATGCGGTAAAGCATCGGCGCCGCGTGCCCTTTGCTTAAAACGACACGGTCGCGGCCGGGCCATTTGGGGTTTTTGGCATCGAACCTCGCTTTCTCAAAAAATATCGCGGTCAATATCTCGCACACCGATAATGAGCCGCCGGGGTGACCTGTCTGTATCGAGTGCAGCGTTTCGATGACGTCAATGCGGAACTGCCTGCACAGCGATTCGAGATAGGCCTTTCTTTTGGGGTCTAAACTCATTTTTACCTCCTTGAAGTATGCGCCGCAATAAAACGTTTCGGCGGCGCAAAAAAATTATCTCGTGGTTATATTCTATCATACTAATGCAAATTAGCAAATATTTTATATGAAATTTGCCGCTATTTTTCCGAAATGGCCATAAACCGAGGGGGCGGCAGGATGGTTTTTAGCCGATTTTTACAATATTGACGTATTTAATTCTCTTTTCGCAAGAAATCCGCGTATTTTCTTGACACTTTGAGTGTAAATTGCTAAAATAAAATTTGTGATACTGCGGATTTTACGATCCGCGTTTACGGTGTATTTGACTTATATTTAATAATATTTTACAGGAGGAAACACAAAATGAGCTATGATGTAATTGTTTTAGGCGGCGGCCCCGGCGGTTACCTGGCAGCAGAAAGAGCAGGCCATGCAGGTCTTAACGTGCTTCTTATAGAGAAGAGAGCGCTCGGCGGCACCTGCTTAAACGAGGGCTGCGTTCCCACCAAGACCTTCCTTTATTCCGCAAAGATATACGACTACGCTACGGGCGTTGGCTCGCACTACGGCGTAACCGTTGAAAATCCGAAGATCGACCATGCTTTCGTTGTAAAGAGAAAGAACAAGGTCGTAAAGACGCTGGTAGGCGGCGTTGGCTTTACCATGAAGCAGGCTAAGGTTACCGTTAAGTACGCAGAGGGCAAGCTTTGCGCAAAGACCGACGACGGTTTTATGGTAGAAGCAGGCGGCGAGACCTTCGAAGGCAAGAATATCATCATCGCTACCGGTTCCGAGGCTTTCGTTCCCCCGTTCTTCGAGGGCATCAAGGAAGCTGTTGAGAGCGGTTTTGCAGTAACGAACCGCGAGATCCTCGACCTCGAAGAGGTTCCGAAGGAATTCGTAGTTATCGGCGGCGGCGTTATCGGTCTGGAGCTTGCTTCCTACTTCAACTCCGTTGGCTCCAACGTAAACGTAGTTGAGATGCTCCCGAAGATTGCAGGCCCGAACGACAACGAGATCTCCAAGCTCCTCCAGAGAGAGTATGAGAAGAAGGGCGTTAAGTTCCACCTGAATGCAAAGGTTACGAAGATCCTCAAGGACGGCATCGAGTACGAGCAGGACGGCGAGACGAAGAAGCTCCCCGCTGACAAGGTTCTCCTTTCCATCGGCCGTAAGGCAAACACCAAGGGCGTTGGCCTTGAGGAAATGGGCGTAGAGCTCAACCGCGGCGCAGTTGTTACGGATGCTCAGATGAAGACGAACGTTCCCGGCATCTATGCAGTAGGCGACGTAAACGGCACTTCCATGCTGGCTCACACCGCATACAGAGAGGCTGAGGTTGCAGTAAACACCATCCTCGGCATCGCTGACGAAATGAAGTACAACGCAGTTCCCGGCGTTATCTACACGAACCCTGAGTTCGGTTCGGTAGGCTACACCGAGGAAGTTGCAAAGGAAAAGGGCATAAACGTAAAGGTTGTTAAGCTTCCCATGGCTTACAGCGGACGTTACGTTGCAGAGAACGAAGGCGGCACCGGCATCTGCAAGCTCCTCGTTGACGTTGACACCAACAAGCTCGTAGGCGCTCACATCCTTGCAAACTACGCTTCCGAGTTCATCTACGGCGTGGCTGCAATGATCACCTGCGATCTCGACCTCGATGCTATAAAGAAGATAATCTTCCCGCATCCGACCGTATCCGAGATAATCCGCGAAGGCATATTCATGTACAAATAAGTCTTTTTGAAAAAAAGACATTCAAACGGGCAGAGCAAAAACGCTCTGCCCGTTTTTTTTGCGTTTTTTTGCCCGCGGGCTTAAAACGGCCGCGGCTGCAAGGCGCGACTGCTGTACAAAAAAGCAGTATGTTGCAATCCCTGAGTCAAAATGATACAATTATTATATAATTTAAATACCATCTAATTCAAAGAAACGAGGTGTCAATATGAAAAGCAGAATGCATAAGCTTCTCGGCCTCCTCCTCGCCCTTGTCATGCTGGCGGGGCTTCTGCCGACTACGGCTCTGGCGGCGGACAAAATCAAAGATGCCTCCGTCATGCTGGACGTGCCCGTAGTCGGGATGTCGCCTGACTACACGCCGGAGTTTCCGGACGGCTCGCATTACTATGCTAAAAACTATCAGCCGGGCAATTCTTATTACCAAAACGGCGTCCACTGGCGCGATGAGACCGCAAATAAATCTTTGATGCCGGGCAAAGGCGATGTATTCGAGGCCGGACACAGGTACACGGTCATGATTGAACTGTGGGCAGAGGCGGGTTATGAGCTCACCGGGGCCACGCATCCCATAGTGAACGGCCAACACGCTGATGGTCTGATGACGAACTTGGGATATTACAAACTCACGTATACCTTCACGTCGGTGAAAGACCCCCTTATTGACTACGTTTCCGTCAAGCTGGACGCGCCAAACGCAGGCAAGCGTCCCGACTATACGGCAGAGTTTCCCGTCGGCGCTCTCTACTACTCCGGCACGTACAGCAGCGACATATACAAAAATGACATAATGTGGAGCGACGTGACGGACGGCGCGATCCATTTTAATAAGGACAGCGGTGTATTTGAGGCAGGACGCCGGTACAGTGTCACGCTCTATCTGACGGCGCAGGAGGGCTGCCGTTTTTCCGACAGCACCGAAGTCACGGTAAACGGCATGAGCCCTGATTCCGTCAGCGTGACGGGCTTGGGTCAGCTCTATGTCTACTACACCTTCCCGCCGATAGAGGAGATCACCTCCGTTTCCGTTACACTGGACGCGCCCGCCATCGGCGAGCGTCCGGACTACACGCCAGAATTCCCGGACGGCGCGCATTACTACGCAAGCGATTATATAAGATGGATCGATGTGACGTACGGGTACAGCCCGCTTAATCCGGAAAGCGAGGTATTTCTGGCCGGGCATACGTACAGGGTGGATTTCAACCTCAAAGCTGATGACGGATATGGTTTTTCGGATGATACGACCGCGATGCTGAACGGACTTGTCGCTGAGTCATACAAATATGTCAGCGAATTCGGGATAAAGTACACCTTCCCGACACTGACATTGACCGCGATTCCTTCCGTTTCCGTTACGCTGGACGCGCCGAAGGTCGGCGCGTCGCCGGACTACACGCCAGAATTCCCGGACGGCGCGCATTACTACGCAAGCGATTATATAAGATGGATCGACGTGACGGACGGGTACAGCCCGCTT
>JAFOLN010000030.1 GCA_017419325.1 Clostridia bacterium | reverse complement strand
GCCCGTTGTGCTTTCAGAGCGTGAGACGGATGTGCCCTCGGGCGCTGCGCTCATAGTTGTGGAAAACACGCGCCTTGCTCTCGGCGACATTGCCCGCCGGTACAGACAAACGCTCGACATAAAGGTCGTAGGCATCACGGGCAGCGTTGGAAAGACCTCAACGAAGGAATTTGTGTACGCCGTGCTTTCTGAAAAGTTCAAATGCTCTAAGACGAAGCTCAACTTCAACAACGACCTGGGACTGCCGCTTACGGTGCTCTCCATTGAGCCTGACTGCGAATGCGCCGTGCTTGAGATGGGCATGAACCACTTCGGCGAGATTGACTACCTTACGAGGATAGCCCGCCCCGACGCGGCGGTCATAACGAATATAGGAGTTGCCCACATAGAGCATCTGGGCTCGCGGGAGAATATACTTAAGGCGAAGCTTGAGATACTTGCGGGGCTATCGGAGGGCGGCGCGGTCATAATAAACGGCGACGAGCCGCTTTTGTGGAACGCGAAGGAAAACGAGCTTTCCGGGTACAGAACGTACACCTACGGCGTTTCAAACGACAGGGTCGACCTCTTCGGCTGCGGCGTTTCGGGCGGCGCGGACGGCATGGCCTTCCAGACGAGGGGGCTTATGAGCATAGACGCAAGCATTCCCGCGCCGGGGGCGCACAACGTGCAGAACGCGCTTTGCGCCATGAGCGTCGGCTTCGAAATGGGGCTTTCGCCCGACGAGATAAAGCGCGGCCTTACCGCCTATGAGCAGATAGAGAAGCGCCTGAACTTCATAAAAAGCGGCGACGTTACGCTCATCGACGACACATACAACGCAAACCCCGACTCCATGCGCGCCGCAGTACGGGTGCTCATGTCCTCCGAGGGGAAAAGAAAGATTGCCGTTCTCGGGGATATGCTGGAGCTTGGCTCCTACGCGCCAGAGGCTCACAGGCGTCTCGGAGACGATTTAAACGAGGCGGGCGTTGACGCCGTTTTCTTAAAAGGCGAAAATACGAGGTTTACATTGGAGCGTATTTCGGGTAAAATAAAAGACGCGTTTTTCTTCGGGGACGACGAGTCTCTCGTAAATGCGTTAAGAGAATATAAAAGACCGGGCGACCTTATGCTCATAAAGGGCTCGCACGGCATGAAAATGGAGAATATTCTGAAACTTTGGAAGGCTGGGGAAAAGGATTGTTAGAAGGGAATCTGCTCTATTACTTTTTGGCGCTCATTATAGCCTTCGGCGTGACGGTGGCCGTTGCGCCGAAGACGATACAGTTTTTAAAGAAGCTTAAGTTCGGTCAAAGCATACTTGAAATAGGCCCTAATTGGCACAAGTCGAAGCAGGGCACGCCCACCATGGGCGGCATCATGTTCATATTGGCCGTTATTGTCGTGTCGCTCATTTTCTGCCGCGACATGAAGGTAGTCATCTCGATACTTATGGCGCTCTGCTACGGCGTGGTCGGCTTTATAGACGACTACATAAAGGTGGTAAGAAAGCATAATCAGGGGCTTAACGTAAAGCAGAAGTTCGTGCTCCAGTTCATAGTATCGGCGGTATATCTGTGGTCCATGACCGTAACGGGCAACATGAGCTCGGTGGTATATATACCCTTCGTTTCGCACGGGTTCGACATCGGCTTTTTATACTACGTGCTGTCGTTCGTATTCATAGTGGGCGTCGTAAACAGCGTGAACCTGACCGACGGCATAGACGGCCTTGCGGCCGGCGTTTCCACCCCGGTCTTTCTGTTCTTCGCCGTGGCGGCAATAATGTGCTCCTCCAGGGACGCGGCCATATACGCCTGCGCTCTTGCGGGCGGCTGCCTCGGATTTCTGGTGTTCAACTTCCATCCCGCAAAGGTGTTTATGGGAGACACGGGCTCCCTCTTTCTGGGCGGCGCCGTATGCTCCCTTGCATACGCGCTTGATATGCCGCTTATAATCGTTATAGCGGGTCTTATATACCTTATAGAGGCGCTTTCGGTAATGCTCCAGGTGGCGTACTTCAAGAAGACGAAGAAGCGCCTTTTCAAGATGAGCCCCATACACCATCATTTTGAAATGAGCGGATGGAAAGAGACGAAGATAGTTTTCGTTTTCACGGGGATCACGGTAATCCTCTGCATCATAGCATATTTCGGCATATCCGCCTGGTATGCCGCATAAAAACAGTTTTGGAGGCATAAATTGGCTAAACAGAGACAGCAAAGCTCAAGGGGAGCCAACATAAAAAAACAAAGTGCGCCGGCGCCCAAGCCGCGCACTACCGTTGACATACCCTTTTTGGTGCTTGTAATAATACTGCTCATATTCGGCCTTATAATGATGTTTTCCGCAAGCTACGTTACGGCGATAGACAAAACGGGAGACATGTATTTTTATTTTAAAAAGCAGCTCTTCTGCGCGGCTCTCGGTATGGGAGCGCTGTTTCTCCTTGTCATCATAAGGATGTCGTTCTTAAAAAAGCTCGTGCCGGTCATCATGGTCGGAAACATCCTGCTGCTTGCGGCAACGCTTGCCATAGGACGAGTGGGCGGCGGCGCGCAGCGCTGGCTTATGATAGGCGGCGTGCGCTTCCAGCCTTCGGAGATAACGAAGATTGCCATAGTGCTGTTTTTTGCGTACTTCATCTCAAATCATTACAAGGCGATATCGGAGCCGCTTTCACCGAGAAAGACGCGGTGGGCGCGGTTCCTCATCCCGCGAAACGAGATACTCGCCCTGCTTTTCGTGCTTGCGCTGAACGCGGGACTCATCATACTGGAGCCCCACTATTCGGGCACGATAATCGTTGTGGCCGTGGGCATTATAATGCTTTTTGCCGCGGGAGTTCCAATACATTGGTTCGTAAAGCTGGCCGCCGTCATTGCGGCGGGCGTTGCCGTCGTCTGGAATGTGGGTCACGACTACCTGCAGCGGCGGTGGAACGCCTATCTTGACCCCTTCGCCGACATGCGCGGCGACTCATGGCAGATAGTTCAGTCGCTTTACGCCATAGGCTCGGGAGGGCTTTTCGGCGTGGGACTTGGAAACAGCATACAGAAGCATCTGTATCTTCCGGAGCCGCAGAACGACTTCATCTTCGCCATAGTCTGCGAGGAGCTGGGCGTGGTGGGCGCCATACTCGTTATCGTGCTTTTCGCGCTTTTAATATGGCGCGGCTTTTACATAGCGCTCAGGGTAAACGACGTGTTCCAGCGCCTTACCGTAATAGGCATAATGACGGTCGTTTCGCTCCAGTTCGTGCTCAATATCGCCGTTGTGACGCACCTTATCCCCGTAACGGGAATATCGCTGCCCTTCTTCTCATACGGCGGCACGGCGCTGATAATACTTCTGGCCGAGATGGGGCTTGTTTTAAACATTTCAAGATACTGCATAAACAAATAAAACGCGATACAGGCGGCTTTTCGCCGCCTCTTTTTATGAGGGGAGACTTTTTATGAAGGTACTTATGGCGGGCGGAGGCACCGCAGGTCATATAAATCCGGCGATTGCCATAGCGAAGCATATACGCTCAAAGCACCCGGACGCGGAGGTCCGCTTCGTGGGCACACATAGGGGCATGGAGGAGGATCTTGTAAAGAAGGAAGGCTTCCCGATAGATTTCATCGACATAAGAGGCTTTAAAAGAAAGCTTACGCTCTATAATCTGGGCTCAATAAAGGCGGTGTTCACCTCGCAGAAGGAGGCAAGGGATCTGCTTGACGCCTTCAGACCCGATGTTGTCATAGGCACGGGCGGGTATGTGAGCTGGCCCATACTCCATAACGCGGCAAAGCGGGGCATACCCACGGCGATACACGAGCAGAACGCCTTTCCGGGGCTTACGACGCGGATGCTTTCAAAGGAAGTGGACGTTGTCATGATAAGCTTCGACGCGGTACGCCCGAAGCTCGACAAATGCCGCCGCATAGAGCTTACGGGGAACCCCATCCGCGAGGAGGTCATATTTGCGGACTCAGTGAAGGCGAAGGAAAGCCTCGGCATGACGGATAAGCCCATAGTTCTCTCATTCGCGGGAAGTCTCGGCGCCCGCGTCATGAACGAGAACTTCATTTCATTCATAACAAAGACGTGTGCCGACAGAAAGTTCTACCACATCCACGCCACGGGCACGCGCGGCTACCTCTGGGTGCCCGACAAGCTTAAGGAGGCGGGCTTTGACGCCGGGGAGTACCCCGACGTTCAGGTAAAGGAGTACATATATAATATGCCCGAGCTTCTGGCGGCGGCCGACGTGGTTGTATGCCGCTCCGGTGCGATAACGCTGTCGGAGCTTGCGGCGCAGGGCAAATGCGCCATACTCGTGCCCTCGCCCAATGTAACGAACGACCATCAGAACTACAACGCCCGCGCCTTTTCCGATATAGGCGCGGCGAAGATAATAGACGAGTCGAACCTTTCGGGCGACCTTCTTAAAAGCGAGATTTACGCCCTTCTGGACGACCCCGAAAAACGCCGCGAAATGGGCGAAAAGGCGCGCACTCTCGCCGTGCTCGACTCGAACGAGCGCATATACGAAACGGTGAAGTCCATCCTTAAATAAAGTTGAAAATATCCGGCCCCGCGCCGGATATTTTCGTAAAACGGCGCTTTCACAAAGAGAAAAACGGACGCATAGAATGTATTACCGGTTCAAAGCGGGTTTTCATTTGTGAAAGGAGTTTTTCGGGTCATGGAGGACACTTCGTTTATCATAGAGGGCGGCGAACGCCTTTCGGGGGAGATAACGCTTCAGGGCGCAAAGAACAGCGCGCTTCCCATCCTTGCGGCGGCGGTGCTTGCGGAGGGGAAATGCGTCATACATAACTGCCCCGATCTGTCCGATGTGCGAACGGCCTTGGAGATACTCGGTCACCTGGGCTGCGCCGCCGTGCGGCGGGGGCATACGGTGGAGGTGGACGCCCGCCGTATTGCGAACACAAGCATCCCCTCTCGGCTTATGCTTAAGATGCGCTCCTCCGTCATATTTTTGGGCGCGCTTCTCGGGCGAACGGGAGAGGCGGAGGCGGCGTACCCCGGAGGCTGCGAGCTTGGGCCGAGGCCGATAGACCTACACATCGGCGCGTTAAGACAGATGGGGGCGGAGATTTCGGAGGAGTTCGGCCGCATAACGGCAAAAAGCGGCCGCGCCCGCGAGACGTGCGTAAACCTTTCGTTCCCGTCGGTTGGGGCTACGGAGAACATAATGCTTTTTGCGGCCCGCGCCCGCGGCAGAGTGACGGTTATAAACGCGGCGCGGGAGCCTGAGATAGAGGATCTCGGCGAATTTTTGAACAAAATGGGCGCGCGGGTAAGCGGCGCGGGAAGCGGAGTTATAACGATAGACGGGGCTTGCCGCCTTACGGGCTGCGAGCACACGGTCATCCCCGACAGGATAGCCGCGGCAACGTATATGTGCGCGGCGGCGGCCACGAAAGGAAAGATTACGATAGACCGCATACGCCCCGCGCACCTCGGGAGCGTTACGGACATAATGAGGCAGTCGGGCTGCCTTATATCGGAGGGGGAAAGCACGCTTTCCCTTACTGCCCCGGACGCGATACGCCCCGTAAGGCTCATACGCACCATGCCGTACCCCGGCTTTCCCACGGATGCGCAGGCCGTTGTTATGGCATACCTTTTGCGGGCGCGGGGAGTGAGCGTATTTACGGAGAACATATTCGAGAACCGCTACCGCCACACGGGGGAGCTTGAAAAGCTGGGCGCGGACATAACAATAAACGGCAGGGTCTGCGTCGTTTCGGGGGTGCCGGCGCTTACCGGGGCGCATATGTGCGCCTTAGACCTTCGCGGAGGCGCGGCGCTTGCGGTGGCCGCACTTTCGGCGCAGGGCAGAAGCGAAATTCACAACATATGCCATATAGAGCGGGGCTATGAGCGTTTTGACGAAACGCTTTCGGGACTGGGCGCGAGGATAACGCGGAAAAAAATATAAAAAAGTTATGTATAGTATATTTATGCGGGACAAAAAGTGTGATACAATAAACTCAACTATAAATATATGCTTAACATAATGTAAAAAACGCTCGGTTTCAGACTTGGCGGAGGTTAAAATGGCTCATGTCAACAGTCCCCAAAGGAGACGTATATATAAAAAAAGACAAAAGCAGCGGGAGAAGGTCTTAAAAAAGCGCAATAAGGCTTTGAAAAAGCAGCAGAAGCTGGCATACAAGCGGAAGCATAAAAAGCAGATAGCGCGCAGAAGAAGATTTGTAGTTATCCTCTGCGTTATCTTTGTCGCGGTCATTTTCGTACTTTCCAACACCGTGCTCTTCCTTCTTGACGAGGTAGAGGTGGTGGGAAACGAGCTCTACGCGGCGGAGGATATAACCCAGTGCATGGAGGTGGCCGCGGGCGACAACCTGTTCCGCATAGACACGGACGGGGAGGCGGAGCGCATCGCCGCGAACCTGCCGTATATCGACGAGGTAAGAGTATCGAGAAAATTCCCCAACAAGCTGGTGGTCTCGGTGGTTGAGGAAAAAATAGCCTACAAAATAGGCATAAACGGCGCGTCGGGCATACTTCTCAATCATGAGGGCAAGGTGCTTCAGGCGACCGACTATCTCCCGTCCTACGACGTGACCGAGGTTGTGGGCGCGAACGTTGAATCGTATGAGGTGGGAAAGCCACTTGACGAGGAGGCCGACGACGGCAAGATAGGCGTTGTAAACGATATCATTCAGTATCTTGAAGAGAACGGTATTCTTGACATAAGGTACATCGATATAAAAGACAAGTTCGACATAAGGCTCAACTATAATTTCCAGATAAGAATATATCTCGGCGAGCCCAGCGAGCTTGAGGATAAAATAATAATGCTGGGCGGCGTGCTTGAGCGAATCCACGGCACGGACTTCGGCACGATTGACATAAGAAGCACCACGACGGCCTTTTTCAACCCGACAAATTAGGGCGGCGGCGCAGTGCGCAAAATGTGCCGCGAGAGTCCTCGCATATTTATGTAAATGTCAGATTTTGCCGAAAAACGGGCAAAAAAATCGGATTTTGCTTAAATAATGCGGTAAAATATTATGGAAATCCTCAGATACTTATTGAAAAATCGTAAAAATAACGATACAATGAAAAGTGTAACAATTCGCAAACCGTAAAAATGAAACGGTTCGCGGCGAAAAAACATGTATAAAAGTGTTCTTTGTCCGAAGGGGCAAAGACGAAGATAAATTTTGGAAGGGGGTCCATTTTAAATGCCCTTTGAGCTGCAGAATGAAATGGATAATATTGTTGATATCAAGGTCATAGGCGTCGGCGGAGGCGGCGGCAACGCCATTGACAGAATGCTTAAGGCTAACGTACAGGGAATAGACCTTATTGCGGTAAATACAGACAAGCAGGTGCTTTTGAAGACCTCGAAGGCTCCCAAGAAGCTGATGATAGGCGAAAAGCTTACGAGAGGCCTGGGCGCGGGCGGCGTTGCCGAAAGAGGTCAGAAGGCCGCAGAGGAAAGCAAGGACGAGATTCGCGCGCTCCTTCAGGGCGCGGACATGGTGTTCATCACCGCCGGCATGGGCGGCGGCACCGGCACCGGCGCGGCTCCCGTTATCGCATCGATAGCACAGCAGATGGGCATCCTCACCATAGGCATAGTTACGAAGCCCTTCAACTTCGAGGGCAAAAAGAGAATAACCCAGGCGCAGGAGGGCATAGAGCGCTTAAAGGAAAACGTTGACGCTCTCATAGTTATCCCGAACGAGAGACTGAAGCTCGTAACGGAGCATAAGATCACGTTCGCAAACGCGTTCACCATCGCTGACGACGTGCTTCGTCAGGCGCTCCAGAGCATATCCGACCTTATCCAGACCGAGGCTATAATAAACCTTGACTTCGCGGACGTTACCACCGTTTTAAAGGACGCGGGCTACGCTCACATGGGCATGGGCCGCGCAACGGGCAAGGACAAGGCCGAGGAAGCGGCAAAGAACGCGATAGCAAGCCCGCTGCTTGAAACGAGCATAAACGGCGCAAAGAGCGTTATCATAAACTTCACGAGCTCCCCCGACATCGAGCTTGCCGAGATAGAGCTTGCATCCTCCATGGTGCAGAAGGCGGCTCATCCGGACGCGAACATCATCTTCGGCGTTGCCTTCGACGAATCGCTTGAGGACGAGATGTGCGTGACCGTTATTGCCACCGGCTTTGACGAGAACGCCCAGAGCGGCGATACGCTTGTAAGCGATCCCGCGGCGCAGAACATACTGTCGGGTCTCAACAAGGCAAAGCCGAAGGAGGGCGGCGTTGACGACAATTACTTCGGCGACATAGAGAAGCTTTTCAAATAAGACATTTACCATATAGAAAAATTATTCAAACGAAGGAGGCGTAAGTATGCCTTTTGAACTGCAGAACGAGGTTGAAAATGTAGTAAAAATAAAGGTTATCGGCGTCGGCGGCGGCGGTAATAACGCTTTGAACAGGATGATAAAGGCAAACGTCCGCGGCATCGAATACGTTGCCGTAAACACGGACAGACAGGCGCTCAAACGCTCCCAGGCTACATATAAGATATCGATAGGCGAAAAGCTCACCGGCGGCAAGGGCGCGGGCGGCATCCCCGAAAGAGGCATGAAGGCGGCGGAGGAGAGCCGCGAGGAGATCGAGGCGGTTCTTCAGAATGTGGACATGGTGTTCATCACCGCCGGCATGGGCGGCGGCACCGGCACCGGCGCGGCTCCCGTTGTTGCGTCCCTTGCAAAGCAGAGGGGCATCCTCACCGTGGGCATCGTAACGAAGCCCTTTGAATTTGAGGGCAGGCGCAAGATGGAGCAGGCCGAGAAGGGCATCGAGCTTTTAAAGGAGAACGTTGACGCGCTCATCCTCATACCTAATGAAAGACTGAAGCTTGTAACCGACCAGAAGATTTCGCTTATTAACGCGTTCCAGATAGCTGACGATGTGCTTCTGCAGGCGCTTCAGAGCATATCCGACCTTATCACGACGGAAGCAATGATAAACCTCGACTTCGCGGACGTGACCTCCGTAATGAAGGACGCAGGCTACGCCCACATGGGCATGGGCCGCGCGAAGGGCAAGGAAAAGGCGGAGGAAGCGGCTCAGAACGCTATCTCAAGCCCGCTTCTCGAGACGAGCATAAACGGCGCAAAGCGCGTGCTTATAAACTTCACCAGCTCGGCGGATGTGGAGCTGTCGGAGATAGAGCTTGCCGCTACCATGATACAGAAGGCGGCTCATCCGGACGCGAACATCATCTTCGGCGTTGCGCTTGACGACACGCTTGAGGACGAGATCTGCGTAACGGTCATCGCGACCGGCTTTGAGGACATGGAGCAGACGTCCGATTCGGGCAGCGCATATAACGACGCGCCCGCACCGAAGAAGCCCGACGACAAGGGCATCGACGACGACTGGAACGTATTCGGTCTCTTCGATAAATAAGAATATGAATATAAAAAAGCGGGCACAATACCCGCTTTTTTTACGCGTAAACGCTGCTTTTTTCGCCGCCGTGCCGACAAAAAAAGCAGCGTCTGCCACCAACGGTGTTCTCTCCCGAAAAGGAGGCTTAACCGGTGCGACAAACGCTGCTTATAGATTTACAGTAGCAGATTTCTCCGCGCTTGTCAAGAAAAAGCAAGTGGCTTAAAAAAGCTCACGCTCATAGCACAATGCCCGCTTTTTTACGTTATCCCGAGGGCGCTCATAAGATGCGCGGCCGCAAAGCAGAGAATAAGGCCGCAGGCGGCGGGAACGAGCACCGACACGGCAGTCCATAAAAGGCTGCCGCTTTCTTTTTTTATTGTGAGCACCGTCGTTGAACACGGCCAGTGCACCAGCGTAAAAAGAAGGGTGCATACGGCGGTTCTGAGTCCCCAGCCGTTTTCCGTAAAGACCTCGCGCACCGCCGCGAGGCTGCCCGGCTCCGCGATGGCGCCCGTCGCCATATATCCCATGAGGATAAGGGGAAGAACTATCTCGTTTGCGGGGAAGCCCAGAATGAAGGCGGTAAGTATAACGCCGTCAAGACCGAACTGACGGGCGAAGGGGTCAAGAAAGTCCGTTATGTGCATAATAAGGCTTTTGTCGCCCACAAAGACGTTGGCAAGCACCCATATCACAAGCCCGGCGGGCGCGGCCACCGACGCGGCGCGGCCGAGAACAAAGACAATCCTGTCTCTTACGCTGTCGAAAATGACCTGCCCTATGCGCGGCACACGGTATGGCGGCAGTTCAAGAACGAAGGAGGAGGGAATCCCCCGAAGGCACGTCTCCGACAGAAGCTTCGACACAAGAAGCGTAAGAATTACGCCGAGCAATATGACCGAAAAGAGTATGAGCGCGGCGGTGATTTTTGAGAGCGCGCCCCCGCCGTTCGCGAAGAACATTGTAATTATTGCGATAAGGGCGGGAAAGCGGCCGTTACATGGCACGAAGGCGTTTGTTATCATGGCTATGAGCCGCTCGCGGGGCGAGTCGATGATGCGGCACCCCGTAACTCCCACGGCGTTGCACCCGAAGCCCATGCACATGGTGAGCGACTGCTTCCCGCAGGCGCAGGCGCGCCGAAAGAGGGCGTCAAGGTTAAAGGCTATGCGGGGAAGATAGCCGAAGTCCTCCAAAAGGGCGAACATGGGAAAAAAGATGGCCATGGGCGGGAGCATTACGGCTATGACCCATGTTAGCACGCGGTACACGCCGTCGATGAGCGCGCCCGAGAGCATGGGCGGAAGGGAGGAGCCCTGCGCCTATGACGAAAGACGCTCCCCAAGCCGCCCGAAAATGAAGGAGAGCGCCTCGGACGGGTAATTCGCGCCCGACACCGTAAGCCAGAACACGAAAAAAAGAAGCAGCGCCATAATGGGAAAGCCCGCGGCGCGGCTTAAAAAGACGCGGTCGAGCCTTCTGTCAAAGGAGGAGTCGGCCTCCGTTTTTACGCATTCGCGGGCGATGGCCTCGGCAGTCCTGACGTAAAGCGCCGCCTCCTCATCCTCCGACGCGCCGGGCGGCAGGGTAAGGCGAAGCTGATTATTCGCGCCGCCCGCCGCCGCCCGCTCCACCGCGGCCATGAGCGCGTCAATGCCCTCGCCGCGCCGCGCGCTGCAGGCGGCGACGGGCACGCCAAGCCGCCGCGAGAGCAGCTCAAGGTCGGGGCTTACGCCCTTTTTCTTCGCTTCGTCCATGAGGTTTACGCAGAGCACCACGTTTTTTGCCGCGCTCATTATCTCAAGCGCAAGAATAAGCCCGCGCTCAAGGCAGGTGGCGTCGCATACGACGACGGTTGCGTCCGCGCCGCCGTGAAGGATGAAATCCGCGGCATTCTTTTCGTCCCGGGAGGGGCCTTTAAGCGAATATGCCCCGGGGGTGTCTGTTATAAGAAAGGCGCGGCCGCCGCACACGCACCGCCCCGAAGCGGAGGCCACCGTTTTTCCCGCCCAGTTGCCCGTGTGCTGGCGCTCATGCGTAAGCGCGTTGAATATGGTGGACTTTCCCACGTTGGGGTTCCCCGCCAGCGCCACAAGCACCTCTTTTTTCATATCGTTTTCGATAATATCACCTCCCGCGCGTCGCACGCCCTTACGGCCGCGACAGCGCCGTGTATGACGTATGCCCGAGGGTCGCCGAAGGGCGCGGCGCATACGCAGACCACCCGCGTCCCCGGCACGAGCCCTATATCCGTAAGACGGCGGCGCATAGCTCCCGACGAGCCCACCGACGCCACGTACGCCCATTCTCCCACGCCCAGCGCGTCAAGCGAAAACGTTTCTTTATTCATATAAGCTCACTTCCGAAATGACAGTCGCTTTAATATATGCCCGCCGCCCGCTAAGGGTTACATTATTAATTTTGTCTTGCAATAAGGGTGTACTTTGGTTAAAATTAAATAAGAAATATGCTTAAATTTGTCTGCCGCTCAAGGGCGGGCGGCGATTTTTAAGCGGGCGGGAGCACCCGTTCATCATCTCGGCGGCGAAGCTGCGGATAAAAACCAAACGATCGGAAACGGAGGGGTTTAAGTGAAAAAGAAATTTTTAAGCATGGCGCTCGTTATCTGCCTTCTGGCGGCGTTCATTCCCGTTGCGGCACACGCCGCAAGCGGAACGTGCGGCGATAATCTTAGCTGGGAACTTGACGCCGAAGGCGTTCTTACGATCTCCGGCACGGGCGACATGAAGGAGATCTACGACTACGGTCAGGCCGAGTGGAACGCTGTAAAAGGCGATATAAAGGCCCTCGTCGTGAAGGGAGGGGTCACGTCGATCGCAGATTACGCGTTCTGG
>JAFOLN010000247.1 GCA_017419325.1 Clostridia bacterium | reverse complement strand
TAACCCAAGGCCTTAAAATAAAGCCGGTAAGACCGACTGTGCGATACAAGTTAGACATTTCTAACCGAGGGTCCTAAATTAAAGCCGGATTGCTCCGACCCCCGAGTTAGATTTTACTAGCCTTAATCGTTTTGCATTATACACCTTTAAAAATCCGTTGTCAACAAAATCACAAAAATATATTTCATAAAATTTCATAAAATTACTGAAGGCTCTCCCGTGCCATTGGGTGCTCTTTTATGAATTCGGCGCTTCTGAAGCGCTCCTCCCTCTCATGGCCGGGAAATTCTTCATCGCTTTTCATGAACCAGCCGTAGATATCTTCCTTCGAGTCCCATGTGGCATCGACGTTGTACCACACGCCGTCAAGCTTTACTATGTTCCAAACGTGGTACTCCGTGCTGCCTTCCTCCCCCGCCATGCCCGACACGATGCGCGCATCTATGCCCGCAGTGCGAAGCATGCGGTAAAGCGCCGCCGCGTAGCCGTGGCACGTGGCGCTGCCCAGAACGAGCGCGCCGTAGGCCGTGGAGTTTACGTCATTGTGCTCGTTTTTTAAGTGCACCTTGTCGTAATAAACGTTTTCGCAGAGATAATCGTATATGGCGCGGATCTTCTCTTCATCGGAGGTGTTTTCGTCAAAGCCGAGGCTCTCCATAATCAGGGGCAGCTTCTCTGATACGCGCTCCTCCCAGGAAAGATAGCCGTAATACTTCGGGATGATCTCTGCCGTATAGACGTACTCCCGCCCCTCCCGGACGCATTTGGTGTTCAGCTCATAGCCGCCGTACTGAAAGCGTATGTAGTCGCCTTCGGCTGGGTCGTCCGTCTCCGAAAGGGCCAGCTCAATCCAGTCCTTCACAAGGGCGGAAAGCTCGTCAAGGCTTCCGTCCTGCGCGCGGTACGTTATGGTTATGGACGAGGAATATGACTTAAGTCCGTCCCGAATGGTCGACGCCATCAGGGACGGGTCGTTTTTGTATTTTTACAGCGGATGCGGCCCCTCATTAAGGGAGCAGGCCGAAAAAAGCATTGACGCCGCCATAATAACGGCGGTTATAAGCGCCGTAACCTTAAAGCCCGAGGCTTTTTTCATCGTTATCCTCCCGGTTTTCGTTTTGCGAAAAATATTATATCCTCACAAAGCGAAAAAATAAACCCCTTTTCTCTTTGAAAAGGGGTTTAAAATCGTATTTCCCGCTCTTATTCAGCCGTGAACGGTAAAAGAGCGATATGTCTTGCGCGCTTTATAGCTTCGGTGAGCTGGCGCTGATGCTTAGCGCAGGTGCCGGTGATGCGTCTGGGCTGTATCTTTGCTCTGTCGGAAATGTATCTTCTCAGACGAGCCGTGTCCTTGTAATCGATATGCTCAACTTTATCAACGCAGAACTGGCAAACCTTTCTCTTTGCGCGTCTGTTCTTATAGGGTCTCTCTCTTTCCATCGTCTTACCTCCTGTCTCGGATCAAAACGGCAGTTCGTCGCCGTCGTCAACTTCTTCAAAATCTCCGCGCGATGCCGGGGTATATCCTCCCATCGGCGCGCCCATATCGCCCTGCGGGTCTCTCGGCGCGCTTCTCGCGGGTGTATCCACTCCCGCTGCGGAAGCATCTTTTCTGGAATCGGTAAAATATGCCTCATCCGCCACAACCTCTGTGGAATAGCGATTATTGCCGTCTCTGTCCTGCCATTTTCTCGTCTGAAGGCTGCCTACAACAGCAATCATGCGGCCCTTTGTGAAGTATCTCGACACAAATTCGGCCGTCTGTCTCCAGCAGACAACGTCAATGAAATCGGCGGTCACGGGATCGCCCTGACGGGCGAACCGTCTGTTTACGGCAATGCGTATCGTAGTAACTGAAATGCCTGACGGGGTAGTTCTAAGTTCGGGATCCGCGGTCAAGCGTCCCATCAATATAACTTTATTCACCCGTTACACCACCTTACGCGTCTTTCCTTATGATTATGGAACGTAAAATAGCGTCGTTGATGTTGTAGAGACGGTCAAGCTCCTTGGGGAACTCGGGCTCGCTCTGGAAGTTGACGAGAACGTAATAGCCTTCGGTAAGGTCGTTTATCGGATAAGCAAGACGTCTTTTGCCCCATTCGTCAACGCTTTCAACAGTTGCAGACTTCTCAATGATAGCCTTGAACTTGTCTACGGCAGCTGCAACGGCTTCTTCTCCGCCCGTCATATCAACGATAAAAATCGTCTCGTAGCTGACAAGTTTTTTCTCCATTTTTCTATACCTCCTTCTGGACTTTTGGCCGCATATAAATTTTTATGCGGCAAGGACTATAAAATTATATTAAAATCGCGCCCGTTTGTCAAGTGCGGCAAAAAATTTTTTCGCGCGGGCGGGATTTCTTACGCTCCTTTTACCTTGTACGCCGCCGGAAAATATGATAACATCGTATACGGATAAAGTAAACCCATGTTATGCGGGTATTTACCGCAAAACAGACAGCATTTTTGGAGAGAACATCATGACGGACGACGAAAAGCTTCTTATAAAGCGCCTCGGCGAGCTTTCATCGCGAGCATATAACAGGGGCATCCCCGCGTATTCGGGGTTTTTAACGCTTTACGAGCAGGACGCGCTCATAAAGTCAAAGCCCGCATCGCCCTTTACGCTGTACGGCGGGTACGAATCGGCGGAAAGACGGCTTGCCTGCTTCGGCGAGGCCGCAGGGATTTTCGCGCCCGTAAGCCTCCTTTGCATCGCGCCCCGCGCGCCGAAATTCGCGCAGAAGCTCACCCACCGCGACTATCTCGGCTCCCTCATGGGGCTCGGCATAAAGCGGGAGGTGCTGGGCGATATCGTCATATCGGGCGAAGAGGCGTATCTTTTCTGCCTCTCCTCCATAGCCGCATATATAGAGGAAACGCTTACAACAGTAAGCCGCACCGAGGTCACGGTGACGGCGGCGGACGCTCTGCCCGAGGGTATCGGCGGGCTTCCCGAGAAAAGCCTTATAGTCGTCGCCTCCGAGCGGCTTGACGCCATCGTCGCGGCGGTGTACAAAATGTCGCGCGCCCAGAGTCAGAAGCTTTTTTCCACGGAGAAGGTATTTGCGCAGAGCCGTCTTATCACGAACACGTCATACGAGCCGCACGCGGGCGAGATCATCTCCGTAAGGGGGTACGGCCGCTTCATATATGAGTCCGTGGAACGCGAAACGAAAAAAGGGAGGCTCAGGTGCGCCGTAAGGATATACAAATGAAAATGCGGGGGAGCCCGGCTCCCCCGCATTATTTATACTGTTGACGCCTTCTTATTCTTCGCCCGTCTCGACCTTCTTTATGTCGCCGCTCTGGTCCGCGAAAAAGGTCAGGCGGGAATTTGTCTATTTCAATCTCTTCTCAAATCTGAACATTCCGTCAGGAAACTGCTCATCCGTCTGCTGTACTACATCGGGATCGTTGGGATCGGGATGATGGTTGTTGAAAAACTCAACAATGTGAAACCCGCATCGATTGACGTAAAAGTGAATATTGCGTTTCTCAAAGTATGGTGTAACGGTTTCCCATACTGTCACTTCCGGGTGCAGTTGTTCCACAGCACACCACGCGGCGTAGCCGATGCCTTTGCTATGCGCTTTTGGGGAGACAAACAGGAGATCGAGATCGCCCATCTCACCCTCTACTTTGATTACGACACCGCCAACAGGCTGCCCATCCTTCATGATTCGATAGGCTTCACCACTGTCAATTGAGGCTTCTATCGTTTCGCGAGAGATGATTTCGCCATCATCTTCAAAATGATCATTCCTGAGACCGAATTCTTCAAGAGCGCCGTAGTTAAACGCTTCCTGATTATCTTTGATAAACTGCTCCCGATCATTCTTTGTTAATCGAACAAGTGTTACCGTTTTCAACTACATTACCTCCACAATCGGATTTTTTAGAAATCCCAGTCGTCCAGCCTCCATAAACCCCGATTTGTCAGTCCGCCGCCTGCGCCAAAATAACTGCAGAACGGTCACTCATCACGGTTTTCGGTCATCGAGCCTCTTTTTCCGAGGGGACGCCCGCTTTACAATGTTCGCATTTTTGCAGTCTCATTTTTCCCGGTTATTATATCATACCACCATCCGAACTTCAATTATATGCGCCTGTGCCTTATGGAAAACATAAAAAAAACAGACCGAAAGGAATTAAACCTTCGGTCTGCCCGAACTCTTTATGACGCGAATAAGATGCTGGGGCTTTTAAAGCACATGGTTTAGGAAGTCCCGCGTTCTTGCCTCCTTGGGATTTGTGAATATCTCGGAGGGCGGCCCTTCCTCGACTATGTAGCCGTCGCTCATGAATACTATCCTGTCGGCCACGTCCCGCGCAAAGCCCATCTCGTGGGTCACGACTATCATGGTCATGCCTGCCGCGGCCAGCTCCTTCATGACCTGGAGCACACCGCCGACCATCTCTGGGTCGAGGGCGCTGGTGGGCTCGTCGAACAGCATGATGTCGGGGTTCATGGCAAGCGCTCTCGCTATGGCGACGCGCTGCTGCTGGCCGCCGGAAAGCTGTCTCGGATAGGAGTCGGCCTTGTCGGCCATGCCTACCCTGCCGAGGAGCTCCATCGCCTTTGCTTCCGCTTCGCTTTTTGAGAGCTTCTTTCTGTCGATGGGCGCCATCATGATGTTCTTCTTTGCGGTGAGATGATGAAAAAGATTGAACTGCTGGAACACCATGCCTATGTTTTCCCGCACCTTGTTTATGTTTGTATGTTTATCGGTTATAAGGTAACCGTCGATTTCAATTTCACCGGAAGTGGGCGTTTCAAGCTGATTTAGACACCTTAAGAACGTCGACTTGCCCGAGCCGGAGGGGCCTATGAGGCAGACCACTTCGCCCTCGGATACTTCCAGATCCATGCCCTTTAAGACCTCCGTCTTTCCGAAGGACTTGCACAGATTTTTTACTCTAACCTTTTTTGCCATAATCCATATTCCTCTCAATGCGCTTTATGATATACGAAAGAATCGTTATGATCACAAGATAAACGCATCCGACTATTATGTACGTTTCAAAGCTTCTGAAGGTGCGCCCAACGTAGATCTTGCCCTGATAAAAGAGCTCGGGAAGACCTATTACCTGAGCGAGCGAAGAGTCCTTTAAGGAGATTATAAACTGATTGCAGAGCATCGGAATGCTTATCTTCAGAGCCTGAGGAAGTATTACCTTTATCATTGCGCGCGTTTTGGGAAGACCTAAGCTTCTTGCTGCTTCCATCTGTCCCGGGTCTATCGCCTGTATGCTTCCTCTGAATATTTCAGACATATACGCGCCGGCGTTGAGCGCGAGCGTTGCCACAGCCGCCTGAAAAATCGTGAAATTAAATCCGGGCGACCACAGCTGGATCACCTGCGGGATACCGTATTTTATTATGAAGAGCTGAACGATAAAAGGCGTTCCTCTTATTACCCATACGTAAAACTTCGATATGAGATTAAGCGGAACAATGCGCGACATACCCATGATGCACGAAAGAAGACCCAGGAAAAAAGCGATGAGTATCGCAAGCAGCGATGTCTCCAGCGTCATTACAAGGCCGTCGAGCAGCATGGGGTAAATATTAGTAAGTACGCCGTAAAAATCCATACTTTTTTTCCCACGCTTTCAGTCTGTTGATATTCGTCGGCGCAGCCGAGGGGCATGTCCCCCCGGCCGCGTGACGTTTTTTTAATTATTATTTAAGCTTTTCGCAAAAAGGATCACTCTACTGCGTCCTGTACTGCGCCTGCTGCCTTGTCGGCTGCGTCGGAAACCGCGCCTGCTGCCGTGTCTGCCGCGTCGCTTACTGCGCCCGCTGCGGTGTCAGCTGCGTCGGAAACTGCGCCTGCTGCCGTGTCTGCCGCGTCGGAAACTGCGCCCGTTGCCGTGTCAGCCGCGTCGGAAACCGCGCCTGCTGCCGCGTCAAGAATACCGCCGACCTCGTCGGTGTTGTCAGCGCCGTACTTTGCAAGGATTTCCTTGTAGGTGCCGTT
>JAFOLN010000246.1 GCA_017419325.1 Clostridia bacterium | reverse complement strand
CATCTGGATTCTGCCTACGAGCGGGGACATGCCATAACCGAGGTCGGGGGTCCAACTAAGGATCTTCGGACCAACCAGTGCGATGAATACAACAACGCATATACGCTCTATCGTGGTGTAGATACCGATTGCGGTACCGGCACGCGGGCCGGAAACCTCGGGGAGCTGGAGAAGGAGAACCTTCGGAGCCGGGAGGCAGCAGCCATATAAGAGACCGGACGTTGCCATGGAGATGCAGGCATAAACGTAGCTGTAGGAGAACCACATGATGGTAACGAGGGTGATTGCGCCGATAGCACAGAATATTGCTGCAACGCCCCACCACTTCTGAATACCAAGCTTTGCAAATACAAGCGGAACAAGTACATAGCAGCACATTGATACGCAGTTTGAGAATGCCGGGATGGTACCTGATACTGTCGGATCAAGTCCCCATCCGGGGTCGTTCTGATAAACATAGTTCTGGAACGCCATGATTGCATAAACGAAGCCTACGAAGAAGCCGTTCGCTATGCAGTATACCCAAACACCGGGGGTCGAAGCAACGCCCTTGATGTTCTTGCCGAAGGAGAGGTCTTCCTTCGTAAGTATTGCGGATTCGAGAGCTGCATCCTCGCTCTTTCTGTCCTTTACAAGGAAGATGGCGATTATTGCAACAACTATTACGAGGACGCCGGTTACGATGTACATAACCTTCCATCCGCCGATTGCCAGTGCCAGCTTAAAGCCGACTACGTTGGCAACAAGCTGACCTGCCGGGCTGCCTGCGGTAAGAATACCGTTAGCAAGGGCGATCTGCTTGCCGTCGAACCACAGTGAGATGAGCTTAACGCAGGTCGGAATGTAGAATGCGCTGAGCACACCGTAGAGGATCATCAGTACATAGAAGAAAACGAAGCCCGTTGCGAAACCTCTTAAGGCAAATACTATACCTACGAGGAATATCTCAACGATGAACATTTTCTTAACGCTGAACTTGTCGAGCAGGAATCCGGCTACGAAAACGAACCAGATCATGCCGAGGAACATGGCATTGGAGATTGCCGAACCCTGGGTTGCGTCCCAACCCATGTCGGAAATCATCGTGCCGAGGGCAACGTTGAAGAACTGGTTGGTAAATCCAAGTCCTAAGAAGTAGAACAGGAATATACAGATCATAACGCGCCATTTGGTGCCATTGCTGACGCCTTTTGAAGCAATCGCTTCTGACATAAAGATTCCCTCCTTAAAAAATAAAATTGTATAATAAGCGTAAACCGCCTACAAACTATGTAAGAAAATCTTCAAAATCCGTCAAAAAACATTTATTTACTTTAAATCACGATATTGTTTTTCTCACAACAATCCGTTTTTTTGCATGACCTTATGCGTTTCTTGACATGTAATAATATACCCTTTTTTATTGGCTCGTGTCAATAGGTTTTTATATATTTTTCATAAAAAAACCTTGTTAAATCTTAGACAAATATAAAACTTGCATAAAAGATTTTAATGAAAAATGACTAAATGTTATGAAATTATGAATAGAATGCAGTTGATTTCCCAAATAAATAATAAAAAAGTATTAGAAAAAACACATCAATTTTACGTATGCATATATGGGGAACAATACACATAAAATATCATCCAAAAATATCATATAAACAGGCTAAATGTAATAATATATTGCGAATGATAAATAATGACAAATTATTATATAAATTTAAAAAACCGAAAGAGCCCTCCGCCTGGATCGGCGGGGGCTCTTTCGGTCTGTCTATAGAAATGGGGTTTAAAAAGGATGGGCGTATTTCAGTCTGCGAACGGGTTCTTGACCTCCATTCGCTCGTACACGAAGCCGGGCAGGGCGGATGCGTCAACGGTGTAGTAAAGGTTCGCAGTGCCGTTATTTGTGCGCACGGTGACCTCCACCTCATAGAAGTAGGGATTCTCCATGCCTCTGCTCATGCGGGTGTATTCCTTTATCGCGCCGTACACTTGGGCGATCTCCTCGGGGTCGCTTACGGTCACTGTGCCGTCGTGCGTATTGAAGAAGTCGTCCGTCATTTCGCCCGAAACGGTATCGAACATTTCGAGGTTCGCGTAAAGGCGTATCGTTGATATGTCAGCTGTATCGAGCGGCTTAAGCTCCACGCCGCACTGCGCCGCGGCCGCTATAGTGTTTCTGTAGCCTGCTTTTACGGAGTAGCCGGTTTCCGTGCTGTCAACCGTATATCCGCCTATGGGGTACGCGTAGTCAACTATCTCGTCCGGGGTTTCTCCGTTCAGAACCTTGCCGCTTTGGTCAACGAGCCGCGCCGTGAAATTTATGCTGCCGAGGGAGGGCTCCTGGAGCTTTGTCGTGAACGGCTCCGGGTCCTCAAGGATGTCGCGCTTAAGCGAATCTATCACAAGGCGCACCTGCGCGGGGTCGCTTATCTCATGGGACACGCCGTAGTTGTCCGATATGGAGAGCTTGTCGGGGTATACGAACATCTCTTCATTTAATATAACGAAGGTGTTGCGCTTGCCCTCCTCGGTTGCGAGAAGCGCGGGCAGATACGTTTCGTATGCCTCGGGCGTGAGGGTATATCTTCTCGTAAGCTCACGGCCGCCCAGGTCGTATCTTAACAGCGTGTTTATGGTGTAGTAAGACTGATCCTCGGGGTATACGGAAGGTGTGTCGGGGGTGCGCTCATAGAGCGGGGGAGTTTCCGTTCTGTCAAGCGTCAGGCTGTAATGCGAATTGAACTTCGCGTCGACGCAGGACTGATGTATCTTCCTTATAAGCTCTATGCTTTCGGGCGACTTGTAGCCGGTGCCGATGCGCGCGTCCGAATTGTTGTAGCCGAAGGGGTCGAAGTATACGGCCGTCACCTCGCCTGCCTCGGGAACGCGCTTCTGATAGCCCGTCACGTCGAAGGTAAGCGCCATGGATGCGCCGAATATCACTATAAGCAGTATTATAAGGCCCGCCTTGCCGGTCTTTATTGCGCGTATATCCCTGTGGATAACGGCGTGCAGTATAAGGTATGCTATTGCCGCGCCCACAAGATATCCTATGATGAGCTGCACCGCGTTTTCGCGGTTTGCGATGAAATATATCACCGAGCCGAAGAGTATGGCAAACAGCACGGAAAGGATATACTTTATTATCGGCTTCGCCGCGCCGAAGGCTATGGTGGAGGCGGTGTTCTCGCTGCGGCGCTTTTTGTAAAGGAGGCACGCAAGCAGGAACATCACAAGCGCGAATACGAGGTACAGTATGCCCGGGAGCGGCGAAGCCGCGGGGTCGATGCCGCTCATCGCGCTTTTGAACACGTATGAGCAGGGGGAGATGTCTATCCATATGTCGGATATGCTTCCCGAGAAGTCATAGCCGTACATCCATAAGGAAAGCGTTCCGGACACCGCACCGTACAGTATTACGGGCAGCGCGGAGAAGATGTAGGTAAGTATGGCCATAACGAGCACGTTGCCCGAGAGCACCGAGAAGAAGCACGCAATGGCGAAGAATACCGACAGATACAGCACCGACTGAATAAGCCACAGGAACATAAGTGAAACGGGCACATACGGCCACAGCCCCGCGATGCTTATCGCAATGGCGCTTATTATGCACGTTGCCACAAGCGGCAGCGTGTATATTATCACGCCGGAGAGGGCGTTTAACGAAAACAGCTTCGTGCGCTTTATGGGCAGCGCGTGTATGGTGTCGATGCTCTTTCTTTTGTTCATGTAGGAGTATAAGAGCCCCGCAATGAACACGGGCACTATGATGAAGGCCACGGCCTCAAGCCCGCCCGTAAAGTTGAAGAGGTCGTATGTGTAAACCTCAGAGATGGGCACTCCCAGCTCTGCGGCGCGTTCGGCCGCCCAGAGAAGCTCGTTTTTTATGCTGTCGAGCGAGATGAGCAGCCTGAAGGGTATCACGAAGAACAGCGCGATGAAGTACAGCGCGCTCACCCACCAGAAGCGGCGCAGGTTCTCGCGCACCAGCGTGCCGTTACTGCAGGTTTTCGAGGTCATATCCTGCCACCTCCATTTCGTATATGAATACCTCCTCCAGCGTGAGGGGGATTATTTCGAGTATCACGGGATTGAACGCCTTCATGCGCTCCATCACCTCGTTTTCGCTGCCGCGCACTATCATGAGCGTTACGCTGCCGCGCTGCTCGAAGTGCATGTATTCCACGTCCTTGAAGGCGTCCTTGGCCGGAGGCTCCTTAAAGGCCATCTGAATCTTATGGACGCCCAGGCGCATATCGTCAATGTCGCGCTCGAAAATGATGTGTCCGCCGTGGAGAAGGCCGATGTGGTCGCACATATCTTCAAGCTCCCTCAGGTTATGGGACGTCATAAGCACCGTGACCTCGCGCTCGGCTATCTCTTCCATTAAAAGACGCTTCACAAGATGCCTCATAACGGGGTCGAGCCCGTCGAAGGTCTCGTCGAAGAAATAATAGTCGGGGCGGGTGGCCATGCCTAAAAGTATGGCGGCCTGCTTCTGCATGCCCTTTGAAAAATTCTTTATGGGGCGCTTCGGCGGAAGCTTGAATATGTTCAAAAGTTCATTGAAACGTTCGTCGCTCCAGTTGGGGTAGAATATCTTATAATAGCGCGCCATGTCCTTTATCGAATAATTCGAGATGACGAACGGGTCGTCAGATAAAAAGAACGTGCGTCCCTTGTTGTATATGTTTTCAAAAACGGGCTTGTCGTCTATCCTTATAAGGCCGCTGTCCGGCTTGTATATGCCCGAGAGAAGTCGAAGCAATGTGGATTTTCCGCTGCCGTTAGAGCCGATAAGTCCGTATATGGAGCCCTTCTTTACGCTGCAGGACAAGTTGTCAAGAGCCTTAACTCCGGGGAAGGACTTGCTTACGCTCACTGCCTGTATCATTCTTTCACCTCTTTCTCTTTTTTGTATGCATCTCTGACGGCTTTAAGAGCCGCCTCCTCGGGAACTCCGAGGGACGCCGCAGCTTCTGCTGCGGAGCCGAGACTTTCAAGCACTTCCGTCTGCTTTTCCTCGCTCACTACCTTTAAATCGGAGGATATGAAGCTTCCGCGTCCGGGCACGGAATAGATTATGCCGTTCTGCTCAAGCTCGGAATAGGCCTTTATTATGGTATTGGGGTTTATGCCTATAAGCTTCGCAAGCTGGCGGACCGACATAAGCTGACGGCCCGGCTCATACACTCCCGTAAGGGCGAGGGTCTCTATTTGATTGTATATCTGCTTGTAGATAGGTACGCGGCTTTTTACGTCGATATCTATCACTCGCTGCACCTCCCTTTGCCGTATCAACTGTACTATAACGTGTAGTACAGTTGTATTGTAAATGAGCCCTGCGCGTTTGTCAAGCGTTTTTTCGGATTATTTGCAAACAGGCGCGGTTTCTTTTATAATTGTTCATGACGACCGTCACGGGCGGCGCGAATGTAAAATGCGCCCGAACGGCTTCGATTTGTTGAGGTGTGTAAATGGAAGGAACAAAAGAGCTTGTCACAGGACGCCTGCGCCTTCGCAGGTACCGCATGGAGGACGCCGAAGCGCTTCACGAAAAGCTGGGCGCGGACCCGCAGATGTATAAATATTCCGGCTGGAACCCGTATGCCTCT
>JAFOLN010000245.1 GCA_017419325.1 Clostridia bacterium | reverse complement strand
TTTATAAAATACTCGGAAAAGCCGAAAAGCCTTACCGTAAGCGTCCTGTACGCCTGCGGATTCGCAAGCGCGGCCTCCAGCGTTGCGCGGTCCACGACGGTGAGCGCCGTATGTATTCCCCCGATGTCGAAATACCCCTTCGTTATCGCCCTTATCATCTCCGGTGTTACGGGATTTGAGAAGGTGAGATTTATGCCGCCGGACGCGGTGCGCGTCAAGGGGAGCTTCGCCACTGATTTAAGAAGCGCAGTTACGCCCTTTTTATCCGCGCCGTATACGGGCGACTGGTTCTCGGAGAAGGCCTCTCCCCGCTTCCTGCCGTCGGCAGTCGCCTCCATTTCCCAGCCGAAGTTGTTGTGATGGTTTAGCGAATAGAACGAGCCTATGGGGATATAATCCTCGGGCCACTGCATCTCGTCTATCGCGTCAAGCACGGCGTTCATGGCCGGCCCCGCATAGCGGTCGCCCTCCTCGTCATCGTTTCCGAATTTGGGGAACCTGTTCTTTATCTCAGCCCATAAAAGCGGCTCATCATCGAAATTATTCTTTAAAATATTTACGAACTGCTCAAGCGTATATCGCTTCTCTTTAAACACGAGCTTGTCTATGGCGGTTATGGAGTCTATGACCGTGGCCGCGCCGCAGAGGTATATGTTCACAAGATGACGCTTTACGCCGCCCTCCAGCGGATAGCGGCACGTTTCGGCGCAGTGTCCCATGAACATTCCGTCGAAGGTGTGGCCGAGCCTGTCTATGACGCGCCATACGGTGGAGTTGCCCACCGTAAGCATGAGGTCGTTTTCAAACGTCTTTCTCGCCTCGGCCTTAAATAACGCTATAAGCTCCTCCGCGGAGCCGATGTCGGGCACCTCGCCGCCGTTTACGCCCAGCACGTTGTTCAGCCACTGGGGCATGGGCAGATACCATTCGTTTCTTATAAGCCGCCAGTTGAGATCTACGCAGCAGCAGCCCGAGAATGTGTGATCCGCCGCGATTTCGGGCGGCACGCCCTTCTTTGTCAGCGTGTTGAATATAAGCCTGTCGTTATAGATGTGCATTTTGTCAGTCACCTTTGATATGGTGCTGTACACCTGCGCGGCGAAGTCGGGGTCGGCCTCCTCGTTTATCCTGTTCGCAATGACCGGCTCAGGCATATTCGATATTTCCTCGGCTCTGAGTATAGCATACGACATCGCGTTCGACATGGGCTTTCCGTTCTCGTCGAGGCCGCCAAGCGTCATATACTGCTTGCTTGCGCGGGACGGCACCGGCTTCATAGGCGGCTTGTACATGCCTATGCCGCACATGAAGTTTGGCATGACGAGGAAGAATGCGATGATTGCTTCAAGCTCCTCGGGCGTTTTGCCGCTTTTTAAATCCTGCTCATAAAATCTGTTCAGATACTGGTCGGGACGTCCAAAGCCGTAGTCTCTCGCCCCAACGCAGCAGCTTGCGATAAAATGGATGAACCATACGCTCTGAAGCGCGGAAAAAAGGTCGTATGCGGGCTCCATCGGCACCACCGAAAGGGCGCGCGCTATGCGCCCGAAGCGCTGTTTTGCCTCGCCTTCCGAGGCCTCGGCCTTTTTTTGCGCCGCCTCTGAGTAGCGGCGGGCAAAGTTTTCTATTCCCTCGTATATTTTTCTCGAATTTACGGCGAACACCTTTGACTGCACGTCGCCAAGCTCTGCGGCGCGCTTTTCTATGTTTTCAACTATGGTGCGAACGCCCAGCGTCAGTATATCGTCGTATCTTAAATGTATGTGTCCCGGGCTGTCTATTACATTGGTATGCGGAACCGCGCTCCATGAGGGGTCGGGATGCGCCTCCACCATGCGCCCCGCGAATACGTCCTCGTCAAACATAAACGGCGAAAGCTCCTTTAACATGGCCGAGATAATATCCGCATAGCCGGGACGTCTTATGAGGTATGCCTTGGAAAACCGCTCCAATATTTCTTCGCGCTCATAAAAACAGCACAGGTTATCGGAATCAAGATATTTTTCCTTCAAAGCTTCCATAAGCCTTAAATCGGTCTCTGTCATACATTTTCCTCCTCACGCGCAATATTTTCTTGTTTGTTTTTACTACACCCGGACAGCGTTCGAAAAATTGTTGAAAACTGCCAATCCTTTTACGTAAATTCTAATAAAAATATACATTTTTGTCAAGAATATTTGCGCGATACTGTGGACAAACGACAATTATGGTCAACCCCGCCGCCGCATTTGATTTCCCGCCCTCTTTATGCTATGCTTTACCCATACGCCATGAAAGGACTAAAAAACATATGAAGCTTAAAATATTACCCCACGAGCTTACCGTCTGCAAGGTCGCCGATACGAAAATGCTTGACTTAAGCCGCGATTTTTACTTTATCGGAAGAACCGACGAGGAGATTTCCCTCGTCTGCCCCACTCGGGACGCGCCGACCGCTGCGACGGAGCGAAGCGACGGCTGGAGGGGCTTTCGCATAGAGGGCGTGCTTGATTTTTCGCTTATAGGCATTCTTTCAAAGCTTTCGGGAATACTTGCGGACAAAAAAATAGGCATATTCGCCGTTTCCACCTTTAATACGGACTACATACTCGTTAAAAAGGAAAACCTTGAGCGCGCCGTGACCGCTCTGAAGGACGCGGGATATACCGTCGTATAAAAAGACCCCGGCCTTATCCGAAAAAGGAAGTCCCCCATTACGGGGACTTCCTTTTTTAATGCATCTGATAATCGTTTATAAGCCCCACCGTGTCGCTCTTGTCGCCTACAACGTATGTAAAGCCGCTGGGCACGTCGCCGACTATCACCGTTTCCGCCACGGATATGCGG
>JAFOLN010000244.1 GCA_017419325.1 Clostridia bacterium | reverse complement strand
GCGCGAAGGTCGCGGTCATAGCTCCCCTTTCCGGCGCGACCCGAGAGCAGGCGGCGGTAATGGTATGGCGCCTTTATAAGGGATACATCGCGCCCGATGCACAGGGCGGCACACAGACGCAGACGGTGCGCACCGGAGTTGCCGTAAGCGAGAGCTCCCGCGTGGCGGCGGGCGACTATACCTCGTTTTATATAGACAACACGGGCGTGCTCTACGCCTGGGGCAGAAACGACAAGTATCAGCTGGGTCTCGACGTAAACGACCACATAACGGGCGCGCGCCGCGTGGCCCAGAACGTGTCGGCAGTTGCGGCGGCGGGCTCCCACGGCTATTATATAACGGGCGGCACGCTCTACGCTTTCGGCGACGGCGAAACGCCCCATGTCATGCTTGAGAACGTGCGCTATGTGCTGGCGCAGCGAAACAGAACGTATGCCATAACGAACGGCGGCGCGCTCTACGCCTGGGGCGAGGGCGATTTATATACGCTGGGCACCGGAAGCGAGGCGGACGTTTATACGCCTGTGAAGGTGCTGGACAACGTGGCGAAGGTGTCGGTAAGCGGCGGCTTTGCGTCGGCGCTCACATACGGCGGCGACGTTTATCAGTGGGGCGACACCCGCATGGTAAGCGCGCTCTACGGCACGGACGACATAAAGAACAAGACGCCGACGCTCATCATGAGCGGCGTGCGCGACATATCGGCGGGAACGTCGCACCTTCTTATGATAACGAATGAAAACGTGCTCTACGGCTGGGGCGGCAACTTCTCCGGCCAGATAGACCCCGCGCACAAGGGCACCCGCTATGACGAGCCGAAGCTTATGGAAACGGGCGTGGGCGGCGCATGGGCGGGAAGTGAGATTACGTTCTACACCGACCTTGAACAGAACCTCTACACCATGGGAAAGAACACCGGAAGCCGCATGGGCACGAGCAAGGTGAAGGCCGACGAAACGGCGGACGAGCCCATGTATGTTACGTACAACGTGGAGAAGCTCTGCATAAACGACAATTCCGTATTTGCGATAAAGTCAAACGGCGCGCTCTGGTCCTGGGGACAGAATTTCAACTACCGCCTGGGACGCGACAGCGAGAACGACTCCCGTGACGCGCGCCAGCTTATGGGCGAAACGGGGGAGCTTGCCTTCGGCTTTGACCATACGCTTTTCCTCACAACGGGCGAGAGGCTTTACGCCTGGGGCCTCAATGAGGAGAACCAGTGCGGTCCCAAGGCCGACACGTTAAACAGATTCAACGTGCCGTCGCTTTACATATTCAGATGAGGAAACAGAACTTAAGGCTAAAAGGAGAAGGATGCCGATGATAGGCATTATAGACGTCGGAGGCGGCGAGCGCGCCATATACGGCGCAGGCGTTTTCGACAGATGCCTTGACATGGGCATCGACTTTGACTGCTATATAGGCGTTTCGGCGGGGGCGGCCAATCTTGTGTCCTTCCTGTCGGGTCAGAGGGGCAGAAATTACTTATACTACACCGAATTTGCTCACCGAAAGGAATACATGAGCTGGCACAACTTCATAACGACCCGCAACTACATAAACCTTGACTATGTATATTCCACCGTATCGAACAAAAACGGCGAGGATCCCATTGATTACGAGGCGCTCGTGCGCTCCACCCGCGGACGCACGTTCGAGATAGTGTCGACTGACGCGAACACGGGAAAGCCCGTATACTTCTCCGTTGACGATATGTCGCAGGACGATTACGGCGTGCTTAAGTGCTCCTGCAACCTGCCCATAGTGAACGGGGCTTATAAATACAGGGGCAGATACTACTTTGACGGCGGCCTTTCCGACCCCATACCCATAGAGCGGGCATTCGGGCTCGGGTGCGACAAGGTGGTGGTGGTGCTTACGAAAAAGCGCACGTACAGGCGGAACCACCTTCAGGACGCGCTTATGGCTATTCTTATTCCCCAGCGACCCATGTCGGCCGTGAGCATGGCGAAGCGGGCCTACGTCTACAATTCGCAGATGAAGCTCCTTGAAAAGTACGCCCGCGAGGGACGCGTGCT
>JAFOLN010000243.1 GCA_017419325.1 Clostridia bacterium | reverse complement strand
TTTTCTTTCAAATTCATCACCTCCGGCGATGCGGTTTTTTATGACGCATATATAAATTATACCGACCGAAGGCGGGTGTTGTCAAGCGCGCCCCGGGCCGCGCGCAGCCGGGCCCAAGTCATTCTGAGGCGCGATTGCGCCTCAGAATGACATAAGGGGACGGCTTCCCGCCTTGGGGCAAAGCCGGCGCGGCTTGCAGAGGCACGGCGACACCTCATCCGCCGCGGGAGCGGCAAAGCACCTGCTTTCATATTTTCTCACCGAAATCTTTCAAAAAGAGTTCGGCACACATTATATGCGCGTCCGGGCGATATTTGCCACATAATCTATTGACAACTACATATAAATAGGTTATTATTTGTTTAATTAGTTTATCTAACTAATCATCATACGGAGGATAGAGATGGACAGTTTTTCGGAGGCGCTTAACAGAGCCCTGACCGAAACCTACAATAATGTGATGTGCGTTGAGTCGGAGGCGCTTAAGCGCTCCGGCAGGATACACCTCTCGATCAACGAAATGCACCTTATCGAATGCGTCGGCAAGCACAGGGAGGGCTGCACCCTGAGCGAAATTGCAGACGGCCTTAATATCGCGCGCCCCTCGGCCACCGTTGCCGTGAACAAGCTCGCGAAGAAGGGCTACGTCGAAAAGATCGCCTCTCCCAGCGACGGCCGCGCCGTTAAGGTTCTTTTGACGCGCGAGGGGCGTAAAATAGACGCATACCACAGCTACTATCACCGCCATATGGTGCGCGAGCTCACTAAAGACTTGAGCGACGAGGAAAAGGCCGTGCTTCTCTCCGCCGCAAAAAAGCTTAATGAATTTTTTAAACAAAGTATAGGAGAGTTTTGAGAATGAGTTTTAAAATACTCGGTACGGGAAGATTTATTCCCCCCAAGGTCGTTACGAACGACGATTTATCAAAGATCATGGACACCTCCGACGAGTGGATCGTTGAGCGCACCGGCATCCGCGAGCGCCACGTCTGCACCGAGGAGACCACGGTCGATATGGCCGTGGAGGCGGCAAAGAACGCTCTTGAGAACGCGGGCGTCGATCCGTCTGAGCTCGATATGATACTTTTCACCACCTCAAGCGGCGACTATACCACACCGGCAAACGCCTGCCTTGTTCAGGCAAGAATAGGCGCGACCTGCCCCGCAATGGACGTTGTGTCCGGATGCCCCGCATTCCTCTTCATGCTCGACTGCGCCGACGGCTATTTTGCCCGCGGCAGAGTCAAGAAGATGCTTTGCGTAAGCGCCGAGCGCATGTCGAGAGTGCTTGACTGGGACGACCGCGGCACCGCCGTTATCTTCGGCGACGGAGCGGGCGCGGTAGTGCTGGGCGAGGGCGACAATTATCTTACCTCGCGCCTTTTCGTAAAGGGCAGCACCGCTATACAGATACCCAACTACGACGGCAAGTCTCCGTTCTATACGAGCCACGCCGAAACGCCGTGGGTACATATGCAGGGTCAGGAGACCTTCAGATTCGCCGTTACAAGAATGGTTAAGGACATCCGCGGCGTTCTGGAGGATACGGGCCTCACCATGGATGACATACGCCACATTCTCCCCCATCAGGCGAACCTGAGAATCATCGAGGCGGCGAAAAAGCGCCTCAAGGCAAGAGACGGCCTCTTATATGTAAACATAACCCGCTACGGCAACACCTCTTCCGCGACCATTCCGATCTCGCTTGACGAGCTTAACCGTTCCGGTCAGATAAAAGAGGGCGACTATCTCGTATTTTCCACCTTCGGCGCGGGCCTTTCGAGCGCCGCATGCGTGGTTCGCTGGTAAAACGCAAAGAACGTCCTTCGGGGCGGGAAAAATAAATAAAACTATAATTTAATTTTTGGAGGAACATATCATGGTACTGGAAAAGATTAAGGCATTACTGGCAGACTACACCGACGTTGACGTTGAGAGCATAACTCTTGACACCGCATTTGCCGATCTCGGCATCGACTCCCTCTCCGTAGTTGAGATGGTAATGGAGCTTGAGGACGACCTGGGCGTTGAGCTTGAGCTCGAGGAAAAGGTAAACACCGTTGGCGACTTTGTTAAGTTCGTAGAGTCGAAAATGGCATAAAGGCGGGATAAAAATGATTGATACCCCCATATGCGGCCTTCTCGGTATAAAATACCCCATCTTTCAGGGCGGTATGGCGTGGATAGCCGACGGCAAGCTTGCCGCAGCCGTATCGAACGGCGGCGGCCTTGGCATAATCTCCGCCATGAACGCGAACGCCGACTATCTGCGCGAGCAGATCAAGATCGCGCGCTCCCTTACCGACAAGCCGTTCGGCGTAAACATTATGCTTATGAGCCCGTTCGTTGACGAGGTGGCGAAGGTCGTTGCCGAGGAAAAGGTCGCAGTCGTGACCACGGGCGCGGGCAACCCCGCAAAGCACATGAAAACGTGGCAGGCGGCAGGCATCAAGGTGATACCTGTCGTCGCCTCCACTGCTCTTGCGAAGCTCATGACCCGCGCCGGCGCGTCGGCCATCATAGCCGAGGGCGGCGAGTCCGGCGGCCATGTGGGCGAGATAACCACCATGGCTTTGGTGCCCCAGGTATGCGACGTCACCTCCCTTCCCGTTATCGCGGC
>JAFOLN010000242.1 GCA_017419325.1 Clostridia bacterium | reverse complement strand
GCGCGTTTACGACCTAAACTTCGGCGCTGACCTTACGATAATGGAGGAGGGCACGGAGCTTTTAGGCCGCATAACAAACGGCGGCGTGCTCCCGATGATAACCTCCTGCTCGCCCGGCTGGATAAACTACGCGGAGTACAACTACGGCGACCTTCTGCCGCACCTTTCGAGCTGCAAGTCGCCCCATCAGATGCAGGGCGCGATAATAAAGAGCTACTGGGCGCGCACCCACGGCATAGACCCCAGAGATATATTCGTAGTTTCCGTAATGCCCTGCGTTGCGAAGAAGTACGAGAAGGACAGAGAGCAGCTTAAGATAAACGGTCTTAACGACGTTGACGCCGTTATCACCACCCGTGAGCTTGCGAAGATGATAAAGAGAAGCGGTATAATCTTCAACCGTCTCCCGGACGAGGATTGGGATACCGATATCATGGGCGATTATTCCGGCGCAGCCGTTATCTTCGGCGTAACGGGCGGCGTTATGGAGGCGGCTCTTCGTACCGTATACTTCAAGCTTACCGGCAGCGAATACGGCCGCATAAACTTTGAAGAGGTCCGCGGTCACGACGCGGGCATCCGTGAAGCGACGATAGACATAAACGGCACGAAGGTGAACGTTGCGATAGCATCGGGCATGAAGTCGGCGAAAGTGCTGCTTGACGAGATAAGAGCAGGCACCTCGAAGTATCACTTCATTGAGATCATGGGCTGCCCGGGCGGCTGCATAAACGGCGGCGGCCAGCCTTATGTAAGAAGCTGCTTCCTCCCCAACGAGGACGACGACATCATGGACACCTACAAGGAGAAGAGAGCAAAGGCTCTGTACAGCGAGGACGAGCGTCAGGTTATCCGCCAGTCCCACAACAACCCGCAGATAATCGAGCTCTACGAGAAGTTCTTAGACGAGCCCAACTCCCACAAGGCACATGAGCTTCTTCACACCACGTATGCCGCAAAGGAAGGCTTCAACGAAGTGGCAAGAGCATAAAAATATTTTAAAGCTTAAACGGACGCGAATTTCGCGTCCGTTTAGTTTAGAAGGGAAGGAAAAATTGCGATGGCTGAACACAAGACCCTTGCCGTCATGCGTGCAAGCCCGCGCAAGCGCGGCAATACGAACTGGCTTACGGATATAGTCGTCTCGGAGCTTCGTGCGGGCGGCTGCGACGTTATTGAATTTGACCTTTTTGACATGACTATAAAGCCCTGCACCGCCTGCCGATGGTGCCAGAAGGACTGGAACAGCGTTTCATGCGTCCAAAAGGACGATATGCAGCCGATATTCGACGCGATCATGAAAAGCGATACGATACTTCTGTCAACGCCTATATATTCGTGGTACTGCACCCCTCCGATGAAGGCGATGCTCGACAGGCTCGTATACGCCATGAATATGTATTACGGCGATGAGCGCGGCCCTTCGCTTTGGGCGGGGAAGAGAATGTGCATCGTCACCACCTGCGGCCTTCGCCCCGAAAAGGGCGCCGACCTCTTTTTGGAGGGCATACGCCGATACTGCAAATATTCGGGCCTCGTGTTCGGCGACGTCCTCTGCGAACGCCATCTTGGCTACAAGACGGTTTTCCCGGATGAGGAGACGCGGGCGCATGCCGTGGAATTTGCAAAAAAGCTTATATAACAAACATCCCGAGGTGAGTGCACTCACCTCGGGATAAGTTTTTATTTAAGTCCGCCAAGCAGTTCATACAGG
>JAFOLN010000241.1 GCA_017419325.1 Clostridia bacterium | reverse complement strand
GTACGACGCGGAGCGCATCGTAGCGCCCCGCGGGAAGCGTAACGTCGCCGTACTCCCGCGTGGGGAAGTCGGCGCGCTCAATGTATGCGCGGGCGGTGTATGAAAGGCCCAGCCCCGCAAGCGTGTCGTTCGCCGTGCGCTCAATATCGGGTATGTGCGCCGCTAAAAGAGAGGCGAACTCCCGCTTGTCCGAAGCCGCGTCCGCGAGTGCCTCCACCTCACGAAGCACCGCGTCGCGCACATAGAGCTTTGCCGCCTGATCGCTCGCGTCGTCGCTTTCGGCAACCACATGAAGGCGCATCACCGCGTCCGACACCTCGCATACATCACCCGAATACGCGAGCATCTCGCCCGCCGCCGTTATAATAAGCCCCGCTATAAGCGCGGGGATGATAAGCCTTTTGTTTGGCATAATAATCCTCCGTAAACCGAAATAAAGCGCGCCCACGCTTATTGTGGACGCGCCATGATGAAAATATTCAATTTACGGTTATTTTTTCTTATGGGGAACTATAAATACGTCGTTTACGCGCTTCTTAAGCTCGGCGGCGCATTCCTCCGCCTTCTTTTCGTCGCTGAAGATTGCGAACACGGAGGGGCCGCTTCCGCTCATGGCCGCGCCCAATGCGCCGAAGTCAAGCATTATATTCTCAAGCTCGCCTATTATCTTGTGGTTCGCCGAGGTGATGGGCTCAAGGACGTTGAGCATCCTTCTTGCGACGCCGCCAAGGTCGCCCTTTTCCAGCGCCTGCTTCATGCCCTTCGTGTCGGGGCGGTACTTCACGCGGGAAAGGTCGAGCCGCTGGAACACGTACTTCGTCGATACGGCAACGCTGGGGTGCGCAAGCACGAAGGTGCAGTCGGGCAGCGTGGGAAGGGGGGTGAGTATCTCGCCTATGCCCTCGGCGAGAGCCGTTCCGCCGAGTATGCAGTAGGGCACATCCGCGCCGAGAGTCTTTCCCAGGCGGCAAAGCTCCTCCGTCGTCATGCCGGTGTCGTGGAGGGTGTTCAAAGCCTTTAAAACGCCTGCCGCGTCCGTGGAGCCGCCCGCAAGACCCGCCGCAACGGGTATGCGCTTATGAATCTTTATGTTTATGCCCTCAACGGGTATGCCCGCCGCCTTATAAAACGCGTCGGCCGCGCGGGAGGCGAGATTTCGCTCGTCGGTGGGCAGAAAGTCCACGTTCGTCATGAGCCTTATCCTGCCCGTGTCGGTCTTTTCTATGCTGATGGTATCGTAAATGTCAACGTCCTGCATGACCATGAGCATTTCATGGTAGTTGTCTTCGCGCCGTCTGAGAACGTCAAGCGATAAGTTGAGCTTGGCTCTGGCGTCAAGTACTATACGTTCCATAGTTCCTCCGGAATTTTAAAGTTTTCCTAAAAAGTGCTCTATGCGGTCGAGCGCCACCTTTATATGCTCAACCGAATAGGCGTAGCAGCACCTTATATGACCCTCGCCGCTGTCGCCGAAGGCGTTGCCCGGCACTACCGCCACCTTTTCCTCTCTTAAAAGTCTCTCGCAGAAGTCCTCGCTTGTAAGTCCCGTTGATTTTATCGAGGGGAACATATAAAACGCGCCTCTGGGCTCAAAGCACGTAAGCCCCATTTTATTGAAGCCCTCATGCATGAGCTTTCTTCTCATGTTGTACTGGCCGCACATATATTCTATGTCCTTGTCGCCCGCTCTGAGAGCCTCCACCGCCGCGTACTGGCTTACGGTGGGCGCGCTCATTATGGCGTACTGGTGAATCTTCGTGACCTGCTGGAGTATGGGTGCGGGGCCAAATACGAGGCCTATTCGCCAGCCCGTCATGGCGTGGGACTTCGACAGGCCGTTTATGACGACCGTGCGCTCCCACATGCCGTCTATCGAGGCTATGGACGTGTGCTTTAAGCCGTATGTAAGCTCCGAGTATATCTCGTCGGACAATACGAGGATGTCGGTGCCGCGTATTACCTCGGCGATTTCCTCAAGGTCCTTTTTCTCCATTATGCCGCCCGTGGGGTTGTTTGGGAAGGGCAGTATGAGAAGCTTCGTTTTCGGCGTTATCTTCTCTTTGAGCTGACGCGCCGTAAGCTTGAACTCGTCCTCCACCTTCGTCTCTATCGGCACGGGAACGCCGCCCGAAAGCAGCACGCAGGGCTGATAGCATACGAAGGACGGCTCGGGGATTAACACCTCGTCGCCGGGGGAAACAAGGGCGCGTATCGTGTTGTCAATGCCCTCGCTGCCGCCTACCGTTATAAGCACCTCGCTGTCGGGCTTGTATTCAAGGCCGTATCTGCGCTTTAAGTATGCCGCCGCCTCTGTGCGAAGCTCTAAAAGTCCCCAGTTCGAGGTGTAGTAGGTCTTGCCCTCCTGAAGCGACTGTATGCCCGCGTCTCTTATGTGCCACGGCGTTACGAAGTCGGGCTCGCCCACGCCGAGAGAGATGGCGTCCTTCATAACGGCCACTATATCGAAAAACTTACGAATGCCCGAGGGCTTTATCTCTTTTACCTTTTGAGACAAAAGTCTGTCATAGTCCATCATAACCCCATTACCTCTCTTTCGTCATCGGGTTCCTTTCTGAATATCACGCCGTTTTCCTTATACTTCTTTAACACAAAGCTTGTAGACGTGCTTACAACGGCCTCCATGGGTGCGAGCTTCGTGGAAACGAACATCGCCACCTCCTTCATGGTGCGGCCGCGGATGAGCACCATTATGTCAAACGAACCCGACATGAGGTAAACGCTCTCTACCTCGGGATAATCGTATATGCGCTTTGCTATCTTGTCGAATCCCTCGCCGTACTGCGGCGTCACCTTGAGCTCGATCATGGCGACAGTGGACTCGTCTTCCGTCTTATCCCAGTCTATGCACGCCTTATACCCCATGATAACGCCCGCCTTCTCATATTCCGCACGGGCTCGCGCCACGGCGCTCTCGTCCAAAGAGAGCATTGTCGCTATTTCCTTATCGGTTATACGGCAGTTTTCTTCTAAGATTTTTAAAATTCTTTCCATGATCTTACTCCCTGTCTCCGGCGGTAAATTTTTTCTCCCCCGCCGCGTCCCGTCGGTGGCGCGGAGGGTACAGTATCCTCATTATTGAATACTATCTTTTTATTTTACATTTTACCGGGGTTTTTGTAAATACTATTCCTCAATTTTTACAAAAGAAGGTTTTCTCTGCTCAAACGTCGTTATATACTGAAATCCGGCGCGGATAAGCATTCCCATGGCCTCCTCGATGCCCGCGCCCACGTGGACGCGCTTGTGGGCGTCGCTGCCCACGGTTATTATCTCGCCGCCAAGCTCGCGGTACCGCTTTATTACGTCATAGGGCGGCATGGTGTCGCCGAGCTGCCCCGAAAGGCCGGAGGTGTTCACCTCTATGCCCCGTCCCCTCTCGATGACGGCTTTAAGGATTTCGTCGATGTTGTCTGCGTAGTCCTTTATGTCGACCCACTGCCCGTCGCGCTTAATGTAGCGCAAGGGGTACGTTATGTGGCCGAGCACGTCGTAGTCAGCCGTTGAGGCAAGGGCGTAAAGCTCACTTAAGTACTCCTCGAAAAGCGGCTTTGTGTTCTCCTCATTGAACTCCACGAAGTAAAGGTCGAGGTCGTTTTTTAAGTTATGCATCGAGCCTATAACGAAGTCGAGCTTCGTTCTGGCGCAAAGGAGCTTGCAAAGCTCCGGCTCAAAGTGCATCTGTCCAAGCTCCGCGCCGTATAAGAGCTTTATTTTGTCGCCGTATCTCTCCCGCGCCTCGTGTATCTCCGCCTCGCTCTTTTCAAAATCGTATGCCATAGGCGTGCGCAGGTCGGAGCATTCGTAGTGGTCGGTGACGCAAAGCTCGCGTATGCCCCGCTCCACGGCGCGGCTCGCTATTTTGTCCACCGTTATATATCCGTCAAAGCTGTTGTGCGAATGGGTATGGTAATCAATAAGATACATTCGTTCTCCTCCGAAAAAATCTGATACTTATCTTATTATACGCCAAACCGCACTAAATGTAAAATCATTTTGCCGCACCGCATCAGGTGTCCTCTATTATCACATACATGGTGTCCGTGTCGCTGTCGTACACGGCCAGCGTGAAGTTATAAGACGCGCGCGCAAGCAGATCCGTGTCGTCCGACGGGTCGGCGCTCTTGCGGTGGCGGTCCTCGAAGTAGTAGTACCCGTTCTCAACATACGGTATCTCTGTATCTATGCCCGCGCTCTCAAAATCTATGAGCGGCATTATCATATATTCGCCCGTGCCGTCCGTAAAGCCGTAGAGCGCGGTCTTAAGCGTATCGGTAAGGGGCAGGCTCTTCCATTCGCCGCCCGTGACGGCCTCCGGTGTTTCCGAAAACCGTATCACGGCCACATATGTGCCGTCGCCCTGAATGCCGCCGTGGGTGTCCCGCTCCTCTATGGAGTCGGCCGCCGCAAGGTCTATGCCCGCGTTCTTTTCAAAGTCCGACAGGGGATCTTTCGCGCTGCAGCCGCCCGCCAGAAGCATAATCGCGCATACGGCGGCTATGAGCGCGCCCGCTATCATTTTATTTTTCATCCTTATCCTTCTTTCTGTATTCCAAAAGGTCGCCGGGCTGACAGTCCAGCGCCTCGCAGAGCTTCGCAAGCGTGGACACCTTTATGGCCTTCGCCTTGCCGTTCTTCAGTATGGATATGTTGGCTATCGTTATGCCCACCTTTTTTGAAAGCTCCGTCACGCTCATTTTGCGTTTTGCAAGCATTACGTCTATGTTGAAAATGATGTCTTCTTCCATGGCGTTCCCCCTATATGGTAAGCTCGTTTTCTTCCTGCAAGAGCGCGGCCTTCATAACAAGATGCGACAGCGCGGCGCTTATGACGCATACGGCCACGCCGAAAAAGACCACGATAAGCGACGCCAGCGCCACTCCCGGGTGGCTTATGTTCACCATCACGAATATGATGTTCACCACAAAGAACGCAAGCGAATCGGCCGCCGTGATGAACGATATCCATTTGAGATAGGCGGCGTTCTTTCTCGAAAACGAATTGTCTCGGCCGATGTTGTCGGCGATGCGCCATACAAGGAACATGTCTATATAGCAGGGTATCGCCGTAATCCATATAAATGTTATCCACGGCTGATACGCTCCCGCGTATTCGGGATATTTTTCAACGAGCATATTGCCGTACATTGGTATGACCGCAAGATAAATAACAAGACCGCATACGCCGATAAGGCAGATGATGACCTTCAGCAATACGGAAAGAGTTTTCTGTCCCATAGCTGCCTCCAAGCATGAAAAGTTTTTTCAACATGTGACAGTATATACCCCTGTTTTGAAAATGTCAATAACTTTTTATCGATTTACGATAAATTTTTATTAAATCGCGGCGGTTTGCATTTTTCGCGGAATTATTATATAATGAGACATCATATATCACGGGAGGAAAAAAGATGAACGCAGTAATAAGCGTTATAGGAAACGACGCGCGGGGCATAATCTACCGCGTGAGCAAAATATTATACGAACATGACGTAAATATCCTCGATATTTCGCAGACGATAATGCAGGAGCTTTTCACAATGGTCATGGTGGTTGATATAAGCACCTCGAAGGTGGATTTCATAAAGCTCGTTGAGGAGCTGGACGCGCTGGGACGCGAGATAGGCGTGGAGATACACACACAGCACGCGGACATATTCAAGTCCATGCACAGGATCTGAGGTGGACGTATGCAGATTTACGATATAATGCAGACCATCCGCATGATACAGCAGGAGCATCTCGACATACGCACCATAACGATGGGTATCTCGCTGCGCGACTGCGCCCATGAGGATATAGACAGGGTATGCGACAAGGTGTACGACAAGATAACGACATACGCGAAGGATCTCGTTTCAACGGGCGAGTATATCGAGAAGAAGTACGGCATACCCATAGTAAACAAGCGCATTTCGGTGACGCCCGTATCCCTCGTTGCGGAAAGCTGCCGCTCGAAGGAATATGAAAAGCTTGCGCTGGCGCTCGACCGCGCGGCGGAGACGACGGGCGTGAACTTCATCGGCGGCTACGGCGCGCTCGTCCACAAGGGCTACACGAAGGGCGACGAACGCCTCATCGAATCCATACCCGCCGCCCTTTCCCAGACGAAGCGCGTGTGCTCCTTCGTAAACGTGGCCACCACGAAGGCGGGCATTAACATGGACGCGGTGCTTCAGATGGGCGATATAATAAAGGACCTCGCCTATCGGACGAAGGACGAGGGTTCGCTCGGATGCGCAAAGCTGGTGGTCTTCTCCAACGTGCCGGAGGACAACCCGTTCATGGCGGGCGCGTTCCACGGCATCGGCGAGGGCGAATGCGTCATAAACGTGGGCGTATCGGGCCCCGGCGTCGTTCAGAAGGCCATAAAGCGCGCGGGCGACTGCGACTTTTCGGAGCTTTCGAATACGATAAAGAAAACGGCGTTCAAAATAACGCGCATGGGTCAGCTAGTGGCGCAGGAGGCGTCTAAAATGCTTGGCGTGCCCTTCGGCATAGTAGACCTGTCCCTCGCCCCCACCCCGGCCATAGGCGACTCCGTGGCGCACATACTTGAGAGCATGGGCCTTGAGGTGACGGGCGCCCACGGCACGACGGCGGCGCTTGCCATGCTCAACGACGCCGTAAAGAAGGGCGGCACCATGGCCTCGTCCCACGTGGGCGGCCTTTCGGGCGCGTTCATCCCCGTAAGCGAGGACGCGGGCATGATAGACGCGGTGAGCCGCGGCGCGCTCTCCATTGAGAAGCTTGAGGCCATGACGGCCGTATGCTCCGTGGGTCTTGACATGATAGTAGTGCCGGGCGACACGCCCGCCTCCACCATATCGGGCATAATCGCAGACGAGATTGCCATCGGCGTCGTAAACACAAAGACGACGGCTGTGCGCGTAATCCCCGCCTACGGCAAGAAGGTGGGCGACAGCGTGGAGTTCGGCGGCCTTCTCGGAAGCGGCCCCTGCATGGCTGTAAGCCCCTATTCGTCCGAGGGCTTCGTAAAGCGCGGCGGAAGGATACCCGCGCCGCTTCAGAGCCTGAAAAACTAAAAAAGCGTGAAGGCGGGCGCCTTCACGCAAGCAAAAAGGTGCAGCGAACGCTGCACCTTTTAAATTTTCGACTAAGCCGAAATTATTTTGCCGGCCATTCGGGAACGAGGTAGCTCTCGCAGTCAGCGATGATCTCGGACATTCTCTGAACGAACTTGGAAGCCGGAACGCCGTCCATTACGCAGTGGTCAGCACTGGTGGAGATGTAGCACATATCTCTCGGAACGATGTTCATGTCCTTGTCATACATGGGCATCTTTATAATCTTACCAACGCCGATGATCATAGCCTCAGGCATGTTGATGATCGGGGCTGCGCCGTCCATACCGAACATACCCATGCTGGATACGGTGATGGTGCCGCCCTGGAACCAGCTGAAGTCCATCTTGTTGTTTCTGATTCTCTCAACCATTTCCTTCATCTTCTCCGAGATCTCAAAAATGCTTAAATTCTGGCAGTTCTTGATGTTCGGAACAACAAGGCCGCCGGAAGGAGTAGCAACTGCGAAGCCAACGTTTACGGACTCATAAACTTCAATCTGCTCAGCTTCTACATTGTAGGAAGCGTTTACGATCGGGATATCCTGGATTGCAAGAGCAACGACCTTGATAAGGATCTCGGTGTAGCTGATCTTGTAGCCCTTTTCCTTGAACTTCTTCTTTAACTCAACCATACCGGTAACGTCCATGTGTACGAAACCGCTCATGTGAGGAGCCTTCAGCTTGGAAGCCTTCATGTTGTCGGCGATAAGCTTACGCATACCTTTCTTCATCTGTATGGTTTCTTTTATCACTTTACCGTCTTTCGTTACCATTTTTTCATCAGCCATGATTCTAATCCTCCGTTTAAAAATTTTGTTGAAAGTAAACAAAGATATTATTATATATATCAATATAATTTTCTCACATTATATGCTAATATCCAATCAGCTTTTTTTATTATATTTTCGCGGAGAAGGTACTACTTTTTGGCTAAGATGCGGCCAAATATGCCGTTTTGCCCCGTTTTCCGACTGTCGGATTTTTTTGCAAAAACGCTTCAATACAGCTTTTTTCCTACGCATTGAGGACGAAATTTGACCGTGACGGCGGCAGAGGCGCGATTGTTTTGAAACCGCATAATACTTTTTTCCTATAAAGACTTGAAAAAACAACTTTCTTTTAGTATAATACCATATATATTATAATAATAAACAGCGGGGTGCGCGCATTATGATACTGAATAATAAGGATTATCAGCGGATGATGGACTTTTTGTATGAGCTCAGAGAACCGCACAATGATTTTCCGCATCATCTGCTTTTGATGCTATCGAAGTATTTCGGCTATAATTATCTCACGTTCTTCCCCTCGTTCACAAAGCTTTCTCTCATGCCGCCGGATGTTGAAAAGGAGTATTACACCAGCTTTATCGCCCTCAACATCGACAGCCGCATCCTTAAACTGTACAGCGACTATTATTACAGAACAGACATATTCCAGCCCATGAACCTGCCTAAGAAGCTTCTTAACAAGCAGGTACTTACGATACGCGACATCATGCCTGTGGAGAAGTTCCAGTCGGTGGAGTATTATCAGCTCATGAAGCAGATAAACGCCTACTATCAGGCCACCATGTACTTCAGAACGAGCAACGTAAGGCTGGGCGCGGTGGGCATCTTCCGTGAAAAGGAGGAGGGCGACTTTACAAAGAAGGAGTTAAAAATCCTCGAAACGCTCTGCCCGCTTATCACGCAGAGCTACAAGACGTCGCTCGACATCTCGTCCATATCGTACAAGCACAGCATACTGAAAAACTCCTACGAGCGTCTGCCCATAGGCATGCTCATCCTCGACTCCAAGCTTTCGGTGCTGGAGTGCAACAGCGTGGCGTTCGAGTACTGTCAGGAGATAGTTGAGAACAAGCTGGGAAACGACCCCATAGACAAGTTCGACAATATCGTTTCCTCCGACGCGGCCTACAAGAACGTGCAGCGCGTCATATCCCACCTGGGCAACAGCATCCTCATGAACAACACACAGAAGCAGGACTTCAAGATTTACATAGACAGCACGGAATACAGCTTCAAGATGAATTCCTTCCTCATTTCGATGAACTCGAACAACATCGAAACGGTGCATTCCATATACATCGTAAAGCAGGTCGTCCATACGAGCGATTTCCCAAACGAAATATCGCGCAAATTCGATTTGACGAAGCGAGAGCTTGAGATAATAAACCTCATCGACAAGGGCTACTCAAACAAGGACATATCAAATCAGCTCTTCATTTCGAGCCACACGGTAAAGACGCATATAATGAACATCTTCAAAAAAGCCGATGTTACGAGCCGAACGTCGCTCATGCATAAGCTGAAGGATTCGACGAATTAAAAAAACACGGGGCAGCGCACGCTGCCCCGTGTTTTTGCGAGAGGCGCCGGAATCCGGTTTTTTTCTGAACTTACATCGCGTCGCATTTGTCGGTATATGCATAACTGTTCATATATACAGCCTCCGGCGCGACGTCGATCTCACCGTTTTGCCATGTAATGACGCCGTGAAACAGCTTCGGCGCCGAAAAGATTCGTTCATCCTCGAGAGGCTTGAAGGCGGGACCCTCAAGCCGCGTCGCGTCAAAGAGACGCTTTTCACCCGTGGAGAACGTGACAAGCATCATTCGCCCGCGCAGAGGCTTTGCTTCGGTAATTTTTATACCGCTGCACATTTCCCCGGCATAGCATATATCGTCTTTTATATACATACGGCCTCCTGCATTTCGTCTCATCGTGAAGTTATTATACTTAATATTTATCACATTTCCGCCCTGTTATCAACCCCGCCCCGCAAACGCAAAAAGACCGCTCTTTCGAGCGGTCTTTCTGTTTAAGGTTATATTAAGTTATAAGTATCAGAACTTACGGCTTAACAATATCCTTATTAGCGAAGATTGCGATGATCTCATCGTCGTCGCCGTTGTAAGCCAGCGTTACAACCATACCTCTGGTGATGTTGCCAG
>JAFOLN010000240.1 GCA_017419325.1 Clostridia bacterium | reverse complement strand
TCCCAAAGCGGGGCCGAGCGCGTAATAACAGAGCAGGACGCGGTCGATATGGAATACGAAACTGAGGGTATAGCATTAAAGGAAGCGGGCTTTGCTAAGAACGGCGGCAGAGTCATGTCCCTAGCCGAATACCCCGAATAAAAGAAGAAGTGCCCTTTCGCTTTATGACCTTAAGCGGAGGGGCACTGTTGTTTTTTTCGGAAAAATATTTTACCGCGATAAAGCCTGTCACTGCCTTAACAACATATTTTCTTTGTAGTATAATAACTATATGTATAACGTTTCCCATGCAAAAATTGTATAAAATCATAAAACCTTAAATAATCGCATAAAACACGGAGGAAGAAATGATAACACTCGGTATTGACATCGGTTCGACCACATCAAAGGCTGTCCTTCTGGAGGACGGCGAAAAGATTCTCGCAAAAAAGATTGTTCCGCTTGGCACAGGCACCACGGGCGCGCAGACCGTATTTGAAAATGTGCTTGAGATGGCGGGAATTACCCCCGAACAGATAGATTACGCCCTCTCCACGGGCTACGGAAGATACAGCTTCGAGCTTGCGAAGCGTCAGATAAGCGAGGTCTCCTGCCACGCGAAGGGCATACGCTTCCTCGTGCCGACGGCGCGCACCATCGTTGACATCGGCGGACAGGACGCGAAGGCGCTTTCCCTTGCCCCGAACGGCGCTCTCATGAACTTCGTCATGAACGACAAGTGCGCGGCGGGAACGGGACGTTTCCTCGACGTTATGGCACGCGTTCTCGACGTAAAGGTTGAGGATATGGGCGACATATCCGAGCTTTCAACGAAGGAGATAACGATAAACAACACATGCACCGTATTTGCGGAGTCCGAGGTAATATCGAGACTTTCGTCAAACGAAAAGATAGCGGACATAATAGCCGGAATACACGCCTCCGTAGCAAAGCGCGTAAGCGGTCAGGCGTTAAGAGTCGGCGTTGTGGACGACGTTGTAATGAGCGGCGGCGTTGCAAGAAACAAGGGCATCGTCCGCGCAATGGAGAAGGAAATAGGCCACAAGATAACCGTTCCCGAGGACTGTCAGCTTGCGGGCGCGCTGGGCGCCGCGCTGTTTGCCTGGGACGAGCTTTTAAAGGAAAAGAACGCGGGTTAAGGGCGGTTCATCCTTCGCCTGCATGAGCGCGTATAAGACACCGGAGTTTTTTTGCGGGTGATGAGATATGATATTTTTCCTTGAGATCATCGGCACGATAGCGTTCGCCATATCGGGCGCTGTGGTAGGCATAGAAAAGAAGATGGACGTTTTCGGCGTGTCCATACTGGCCACGGCTACGGCCGTGGGCGGGGGCATAATACGAGACCTTATACTGGGAGTGACTCCCCCGGCCGCCTTCAGGGCGCCGGTATACGCGCTGTCCGCCTTCGCCATCGGCATAGCCGTGTTCGTCGTTGAAGCGAACAAGCTCTTTCGCAACAGGCCGAAAAGCTACGACACCGTGCTTTTGTGGATGGATTCCATAGGGCTCGGCATATTCACCGTAAGCGGGATAGAGGCGGCATACGCCTCCGGCGCGGGCGTGAACGCCTTCCTTTTGGTGTCCGTCGGCGTTATAACGGGCGTGGGAGGCGGCATTTTAAGAGACATAATGGCGCGGAACATCCCCTTTATCTTCGTAAAGCATTTCTACGCCTCCGCGTCGCTTATAGGAGCCGTCGTGTGCGTTCTTCTGAGGCGATTCTTGGGCGACGCGCCCTGTATGTTCATCGGCGCGGGGCTTATTTTGGTACTGCGCATAATGGCGGCGCGCTTTCGGTGGAAGCTTCCGAGGATCAGATAACAGAGCTTACAATTTTAAAAACATAAAAATAAAATAAATATCAGGGAGGTTTTGTAATGAGTGAACAGCAAGTAAAAAAGCCGAAGAGACCGATGTCCAAGTCTCTCATCATGGTTCGCCAGCAGCTTGCCGACCTTTATACGGAGGCAGGGGAGGCAAAGGCGCGCGGTGAGAAGATAGGATGGGCCGCGTCCATATTCCCGCAGGAGATCTGCGAGACTCTGGGCCTTGTGGTGCTCTATCCCGAGAATCACTCCGCAGGCATTGCTGCCCGCCATCAGGCGGACCCGTTCCTTCAGCGCGCTGAGGGCGAGCTTGAATACAACAACGACATTTGCTCCTACGCAAAGATAAACCTGTCGTATATCGACACGAGGAACCTTGAAGCGAACAACATGCCGCTTCCGGATTTCATGCTCATAGCGAACAACATCTGCAATCAGGTAACGAAGTGGTACGAGAACATAGGAAAGAGATACAACGTGCCCGTATACATGCTCGACATGTCCTTTAACCATGAGAATTTCGTAACGGATTCGAGATTAAAGTACATCCGCGCCCAGATGGAGGACATCATAGCTTCCCTTGAGAAGCTTACGGGCAAGAAGTTCGACCAGGACCGCTTCCGCGAGGTAATGGAGATATCCGCGGAGAACAAGGACCTCTGGATAAAGGCAAACGAGCTTCAGGCAAACAGCCCCGCGCCGCTTAACGGCTTCGAGCTTTTCAACTATATGTCGGCCATGGTATGCTGCCGCGGCAAGCGCTCCACCACCGAGATATTAAAGCAGCTCATCTCCGAGATAGAGGAGCACATCGAAAAGGGCGATTCCACCTATCCCGGCGAGCAGAAGTACCGCGTATTCTGGGAGGGCATCGCATGCTGGCCGCACTTCTCGCATAACTTCAAGGTAATGAAGAAGCTGGGCATGAACATCGTTGCAACGGCATACGTTCGCGCATGGGCGCTCGACTATATCCCCGGCGACCTTGACAGCCTTATCAAGGCTTATACCTTTACGCCCAGCAACAACACGCCTATTGAGACGCTCGTTGAAAGACGCAGCCGCGACCTTATAAAGTTCAAGTGCGACGGCATGATCTACCACCTTAACAGAAGCTGCAAGGTAATGGCTATGCAGCAGGCGGAGATACAGCGCAGACTTACCGAGATAACGGGCGTGCCCTACGTATCCTTCGACGGCGACCAGTCCGACTTCAGAAACTACTCCGAGGCGCAGTTCGAGACGCGCATGGAGGCGTTCACCGAGATCATGGACCAGCACAAGGCCGTAAGAGAGGGCAAATAAACGAAACCAGGGCGGGCGCGAGTCCGCAAAAAAAGGCTATAAAATGAGGAGAGTTTGTAAATGAGTGAGCAACAAGTAAAAAAGCCGAAGAGACCTATGTCCAAGTCTCTTATAATGGTGCGCCAGCAGCTTGCAGACCTTTATAAGGAGGCACAGGAGGCAAAGGCCAGAGGCGAAAAGATAGGCTGGTCGGCGTCCATATTCCCGCAGGAGCTCTGCGAAACGCTGGGCATCGTCGTGGTATATCCCGAGAACCATTCGGCGGGCATCGCGGCGCGCCATCAGGCGGAGCCGTATCTTCAGCGCGCCGAGGGCGAGCAGGAGTACAACAACGACCTTTGCTCCTATGCAAAGATAAATCTCGCGTACATCGAATCGAGAGACCTGCCCGAGCACAATATGCCGATGCCGGACTTCCTCCTGTGCGCGAACAACATATGCAATCAGGTAACAAAGTGGTATGAGAACCTGAGCAGAAAGTACAATATACCCCTCTTTATGCTCGATATGTCCTTCAACCATCAGAATTTCGTAACGGAGTCGCGCATGAAGTACATCCGCGCTCAGATGGACGACATAATCGAGTCTCTTGAAAAGCTTTCGGGCAAGAAATTCGACCAGGACCGCTTCCGTGAGGTAATGGAGATATCCACCGAGAACAAGGACCTGTGGATAAAGGCGAACGAGCTTCTGGCAAACAGCCCTGCCCCCTTGAACGGCTTCGAGCTTTTCAACTATATGTCGGCCATGGTATGCTGCCGCGGCAGACGCTCCACCACCGAGATAATGAAGCAGCTCATCTCCGAGATAGAGGAGCACTTAAAGAACGGCACCTCCACATACCCCGGAGAGCAGAAGTACCGCATCTACTGGGAAGGCATCGCATGCTGGCCCCATGTTTCGCACAATCTCAAGATAATGAGAAAGCTCGGCATGAACATGGTCGTAACGTCGTACGTCCGCGCATGGGCGCTCGACTATATCCCCGGCGACCTCGACAGCCTTGCGAGAGCATATACCTTCACCGCAAGCAACAACACGCCTATTGAGACGTTCGTTGAAAGACGCAGCCGCGACCTTGTAAAGTTCAACTGCGACGGCATGATATATCACCTCAACAGAAGCTGCAAGGTAATGGATATGCAGCAGGCCGAGGTGCAGCGTCAGATAACGGCGAAGACGGGCGTGCCCTTCGTTTCCTTCGACGGCGACCAGTCCGACTTCAGAAACTACTCTGAGGCGCAGTTCGAGACGAGAATGGAAGCGTTCGCGGAATTGATGGATCAGTTTAAAGCAACGAAGAAAAATAAGGAGGCGTAAGAAAAATGGCTAATCTTGAAGCAAGACTTAAGGAAGTAAAAACTATCGCTAAGAGCCCCAAGGCTCAGCTTAAAAAATATCTGGCGGCAGGCAAAAAGGTAATGGGATGCTTCCCCATGTACGTACCCGAGGTAATCGCTCACGCGGCAGGCATGGTGCCCATGGGCATGTGGGGCGCACAGACGGAGCAGAAGCTCTCGAAGCTCTACCTCCCCGCGTTTGCTTGCCCGCTTATGCAGTCCAACATGGAGCTCGGCCTTCGCGGCACCTACGAGGGCGTGACGGCTGCCATGATACCCACCATGTGCGACACCTTCCGCTGCGTTTCGCAGAACTGGAAATCGGGCGTAAAGATCCCCATGATCTCCTTCAGCTTCCCGCAGAACAGAAAGCTTCAGGCTTCCGTTGAGTTCCTTGAGACGGAGTACGAGCACGTTAAGTCCTGCATCGAGGAGATCCTCGGCACGAAGATAACCGACGAGGCTCTTGAAAACAGCGTAAAGATTTACAACGAGCACGCAAAGCTCATGATGAAGTTTGCCGAGATCGTGCCCGACCATCTCGACGTTATCACTCCCACCGTGCGCCATGAGGTAATGAAGAGCGCAATGTTCGTTGACAAGGCGGAGCATATCGAGATAATGAAGGACATCATCGCTGGCCTCGAGGCAAGACCGGCCTTCAACTGGACGGGCAAGCGCGTAGTGCTTACGGGCATCACGGCTGAGCCGGAGAGCTTCCTTAAGATATTCGAGGACAACGGCCTCGCAGTCGTTGCCGACGACCTCGGTCAGGAGATGCGCCAGTACCGCACCCTTATTCCCGACGAGGGCAAGACCGTTATGGAGCGCATAGCGCGTCAGTGGAACAACAGATACGCATGCCCCCTTGCGCATGACGAGGAGTTCAGCCGCGGCGATCATCTTCTGGACCTCTGCAATAAGACGAAGGCAACGGGCGTTGTTGTCTGCCTCATGAAGTTCTGCGACCCCGAGGAGTATGACTTCCCGCTCTACAACAAGCAGTTAAGAGACGCGGGCATCCCCTCGCTGTCTCTCGACATCGACCAGCAGCCGACGAACTACGACCAGGCTCGCACGAGACTTCAGGCGTTCGCGGAAATCCTGTAATAAAAACATATGGCACAGAAAAAACGGGCTCCGAAAGGGGCCCGTTTTTGGGTTTTTGTCTTTTTTAACAAATTTACGGCGCAAGAGAGGATTATTTGTGTTGAAATAGTCGTTTTTCATTGATATAATAAAAGAATAAAAAATAAAAATCCGCGCAGATGCGCGTTTAACGAAAGGAGATACATTAAATGTCGCTGTTTGATGATTTGTTTGGCATGTCTTCCGAAAAGGCCGACAGGAATTTTACCCCGCCGAGCCCGCTCTGTCCGGGCGACTGCCCGATAGGGCCCGAGGCCTGCGCCGAGTGCAGCCCTTACAAAGAGAGACTGAACGACGCGCTTTATAATGTGGATCATATAGACGAGTATTACGACCGCTTTGAGGTTACGGGCAGCGCCCAGAGCACGGGACAGACCACCCTCTGCCCCCATTGCGGCGCGGCAAGCGAGGACCCGTTCAGATGCGAATACTGCGGCATGCAGCTTAAGGAGGGCGACGGGAAGGTGCGCGTGGCCAGCGCGAACGACATCCCTGACCCCATAATCGAGGCCCGCGACATAATATACGACCGATACAGCGAGGTCGTAAGCAAATACGGCGGCGACGCCTCCTCCGAAGGCATGCCCACGGGCGGTAGCCTTATATCAATGCTTCTTGGTCTTATCGCCGACGAAGGCGGGGAGTCGGAGGGACTCGGCGCGCGCATGAGCCGCGAGGACATAAACGAGGCGGCGAATATATACGGCGTTTCGCTTAGCGCCTACTTAAACGGTCTTGACAACGGAAAATACCTGACGCTCGAGCGTAAGAAGGCATATGAGAACGCGAAGCAGTCGGGTCAGATAAACGACATGGGCTTCGGAGGTCAGTCCGGTTTCGGCGGTCAGCCC